>NZ_AP011952.1:1445000-1572500 GCF_000828575.1 Methanothermobacter sp. CaT2
TCCATCAGTTAATCACCTCTTCAAGGCCCAATGACTGGCTGAATTTTCAGGTCGAATCTACTGATGGCTGGCCGAGACTCATGTAAATCTTTTTAAATGGACAGATTAAAAATAGATACAGGTTATGAAATCCACTTTAATCTGGAGGTTTTTTGGAAATGGATGAAACACTGCTTATGATCCCCGGGCCGACGAGGGTGGCCCAGAGAGTCCTTAAGGCAATGTCAGAGAACATTGTTAACCACAGGAGCGCCCTCTTTGGCAGGATCCTGACTGAAACGACTGAGATGATGTCCGATGTTTTCAGGACCAGCAATAAGTCTTACCTTCTGACGGGTTCAGGGACAGCTGCAATGGAAGCCGCAGTTGCAAACATTATAGAACCCGGCGATAAGATCCTGAATGTTGTTGGGGGTAAATTTGGTCAGAGGTTCGCCCAGATAGTGGAGGCCTTTGGAGGCGAATCCATCACCATAGACGTGGAGTGGGGTAAGGCCGTTAACCCCGATGACATTGGATACACCCTTGAGGAGAATGATGATATAAAGGCAGTCACAGTAGTCCACAATGAGACATCAACAGGTGTGGCTAACCCCATCAGGGAGATAGGGAAGATAATGGACGACTACGACGCCCTCTACATAGTTGACACGGTTTCATCCCTGGGAGGGGATGAGGTCGATGTTGATGCCTACGGCATAGACATCTGTGTTACAGGTTCCCAGAAGTGCCTTGCAGCACCCCCAGGTATGGCAGCCATAACCCTCAGCAACGACGCCTGGAGGGTCATTGAAGCTGTGGATAATCCCCGAACATACTACCTGAACCTCAAGAAGTACAGGAAGAGCGGTGACGCGGAGCCACCTGAGACACCATACACCCCTGCAGTTTCACTCATATACGCAATGCATGAGGCCCTCAAGGTTATAATGGAGGAGGGACTCAGCAACAGGATAAAGAGGCACAAGATAGCTGCAGAGGCCACAAGGAATGCGGTGAAGGCCCTCGACCTTGAACTGTTCCCTGATGAAGCAGTTTCATCAACAACGGTCACGGCTGTTAATCTCCCTGAGGGAGTTACAGATGGTGAACTGAGGGGGACAATGAGGAACAAGTACCATGTTGAGCTTGCAGGGGGACAGGACCACCTCAAGGGAAGGATATTCCGTATCGGTCACATGGGTAACATAACCCACAGGGAACTTATAACAACATTTTCAGCCCTTGAGATGACCCTCAGGGAGCTCGGATTTGAGGTTGAAATGGGAGAGGCTGTTGCAGCAGTCGCAGACACCTACCTCCCTGAGGACCTCTAAATACTATTTTTTTGCGGATTTCTCCTTTTTCTGGCGGACCCTAAAACATTCTCCACCCGGAATCACCCTGTCCCCTTCGTTGACGAAGAGCTCTCCGTGTTCAGGGGTCCTCCGGGAGCCTAATGCAGTGAGGGACCTCCGAAGATCATTTTCAGACACTTAAGAGGATTAGAATTCTTTAGCACATATCCCCAGGCCCTCACCATGCAAGGGGATCAGGGCCTGACCCCGGGAAGTGGTATGTCCTCCCCTTCAACCATGAACTCCAGGAGGCGGGGTTCACCTGACTCAAGGGCCCTCTCCACGGCACCTGAGACATCTTCCACCCTGAGGATCCTCTCCGCACCTATACCGTAGGCATCTGCAAGTCTAATGAAATCAGGGTTCTTCAGTTCAACAGAGTAACTGGTGCCGTAGTTCATCTCCTGCCACTGCCTTATAACATCGAGCTTCTTGTTATTCAGGATGCACATGGTGATGGGCAGCTCCAGCTCAGCAACGGTGCCAAGTTCCTGGATAGTCATCTGAAATCCGCCGTCACCCGCTATCATGATGACATCCCTGGATGGGTCTGCAAGCTTTGCACCGATGGCCGCCGGGAGACCGTAACCCATGGGCCCGAAGCCACCGGAGAATATGAGGGACCTCTCACGGAGAACCCGCCGGTGGAGGGTCACCCAGGTGGTGTGGCTACCGGCATCGTTGACTATGGTGGCATCGGGGGCTGCATCAAGAATACCCCTCACAGCAGCTGATGTTACAAATGCATCCCCACCGGGGGGCGGTAACTCACTGATGGGCGGGTTATCCCTCCGATAGGCTGCAAGTTCCTTAAACCACCCCTCCGGTCCTTTTAATTCAGGCAGTTCCCTCAGGAAATCCCCCACATCCATCTGAAGCACAACATCGCCCCTCAGTACAGAGGGGTCAGTGTTGACGTGTATTACTCGGGGATTTCCTGTGGCTGCCAGGGTCCTCTCTGAGAGCCTCGCCCCGAGGACCAGGAGAACGTCGCAGTTCCCTGCAGCATGGTTAGCTGCCGGGGTCCCCCGGGTACCGGTCATTCCCAGACAGAGTGGATGGTCCTCGGGTATAACACCCCTTGCACTGTAGGTGGTCACCACCGGGATCCTGGCATTCTCTATGAATTCCCTGAACTCCCCAACGGCGTTCCCCCAGATTACACCACCACCTGCAAGTATAAGGGGCCTTCTCGCGGATCCCAGAAGTTCCAGCGCTCTGCTCATGTCTGAAAGCTCCCTAAACACTTCAGATGGCCCCACAGGGGGGCATGCATCCTCTTCAAGGACGTCCCTTGGCAGGTTTATGTGTATGACACCGGTAAGCCCCCTCCTGAGGGAGCTTATGGAGTCAGCCAGCATCATGGAGGCCTCATCACCACTCCCCGGGGTCATGCTCATCCTTGTAAGGGGCCTGAAAACCGCCTCAAGGTCAACCTCCTGGAACCTGCCGGGGCCCCCACCCCGTGGCAGGTCACCGGTCATGGCAATGAGGGGTACGGAATCTGTGCTGGCTGCAGCCACACCCATCACAAGATTAAGGGCGCCAGGTCCTCCGGTGGCAACACAGACCCCCGGTCCTCCAGAGGCCCGGGCGTAGCCATCTGCGGCGTGGACGGCGCCCTGTTCGTGTCTCATGAGAACATGTTCAAGCCCGGATTTTCTGAGGGCCTCATAGAGTGGCAGTATCTGTTCACCCGGGTGCCCGAAGATATGGGTGAAACCAGCTTCCTCCAGGATCCCTGCAAGGACCTCCGCACACATCTTCATGCACCCATCTATATTCTGCCAACTATTTAAATCATGAATTAAAAAAATATTAACAGAAGGGGGTTGTTTATGAGAGGACAGCTTGATGCTCTGCTCAGGGAGGAAAGGGTTTTTAATCCAGACGAGGAACTTGCAGAAAACAGCAATATAAGGGCCTGGATGGACGCCAGGGGTATTGGGGGTTATGATGAGCTCCTTGAGAGGGCCAGCTCTGACCCTGAGTGGTTCTGGGATGAGATGGCATCTGAACTTGAATGGTTCAGACCCTACACCAGGGTCCTTGAATGGGAACCACCCCATGCCAGCTGGTTCACAGGCGGAAAATTCAACATCACATACAGTGCCCTTGACAGGCATGTTATGGGTCCTGAGAGAAACAGGGTGGCATATATATGGGAGGGTGAGGATGGTAGCGTCCGGAAGCTCACCTACTATGACCTCTACAGGGAGGTTAACCGCCTGGCCAATGCCCTTAAGGATATGGGTGTCTCAAGGGGGGACCGCGTCAGCATATACCTCCCCATGATACCGGAACTCCCCATAGCCATGCTCGCCTGTGCACGTATAGGTGCAGTCCACAGTGTAGTGTTCAGCGGCTTCTGGGCCAAGGCCTTCAGGGAGAGGGCTGCAGATGCCGGGGCAAAGGTTGCGATCACTGCAGACGCATTCTACCGCAGGGGTAAGGTAATAAGACTCAAGGAAACCCTTGATATGGTCGCAGATGAGATCCCCTCCCTTGAGAGGGTCATAGTGGCGGACCGCATGGGGGATGATGTCAGCATGGTGGATGGGAGGGATATCTACTGGAGCGAGGCTGTTGAGGGCATGGACGATGAATGTCCCTGCCAGGAGCTTGACCCTGAGGATCCCCTCTTCATACTCTACACCTCCGGCACGACGGGTAAACCAAAGGGTGTTGTGCACACCCATGGGGGCTACGCCGTGGGTGTGAGCTCCACCTACAGGTTCGTCTTCGATGTTAAGGACCA
The DNA here is from genome assembly GCF_000828575.1 of Methanothermobacter sp. CaT2. Classification (GTDB taxonomy): domain Archaea; phylum Methanobacteriota; class Methanobacteria; order Methanobacteriales; family Methanothermobacteraceae; genus Methanothermobacter. The sequence goes on from NZ_AP011952.1 coordinate 1,449,096, forward strand.
GGACATATGGTGGTGTCTGGCTGACATAGGATGGATAACGGGTCACAGCTACATAGTCTACGCCCCCCTCATTGAGGGTGCAACCTCGGTCATCTATGAGGGTGCACCTGACCACCCGGATCCTGGAAGGATATGGAGCATGGTTGAGAGGTACGGTGTAAGCATCCTCTACACAGCACCCACGACGGTGAGGCTCTTCATGAAATATGGGGACAAGTGGCCTGAGAAGTATGACCTCAGAACACTCAGAATACTGGGGTCCGTTGGGGAACCCATAAACCCTGAGGCCTGGATGTGGTACTACCGGACCGTTGGTGGTGGCAGATGCCCCATCATGGATACCTGGTGGCAGACAGAGACCGGGATGCACATAATAACACCCCTCCCTGTGACACCCCTGAAGCCGGGTTCCGCAGGAAAACCATTCCCCACGGTAATAGCCGACGTTGTGGATGATGAGGGGAGGAGTCTGCGTGGAAGCGGAGGCCACCTTGTGATAAAAACACCGTGGCCTGCAATGTTCAGGACCCTCTTCAGGGAGCCTGAGAGGTATGTGGATGCCTACTGGAGCACATTTCCGGGCATCTACCTCAGCGGTGATGTTGCAAGGATAGATGAGGATGGTTACTTCTGGATCCAGGGCAGGGAGGACGATGTCCTCAACGTTGCAGGGCACAGGATAAGCACTGCAGAGGTTGAATCAGCCCTTGTGAGCCATCCTGATGTTGTTGAGGCTGCGGTGGTTGGAAAACCTGACATCCTCAGGGGAGAGGAGATAGCGGCCTTCGTTACTCTGAGGGATAAAGTGGAGCCCACACCCCGCCTCAAGGGTGTTCTGCGTGAACATGTGCGGAGGGAGATAGGTCCCATTGCAAGTCCCAGTTACATAGAGTTCGTTGAGGACCTTCCAAAGACAAGGTCAGGTAAGATAATGAGGAGGGTGATAAAGGCCATTGTGAGGGGTGAGGATGTGGGTGATGTCAGCACCCTCTCAAACCCGGAATCAGTGAGTATGCTGGAGGACAGGGTCCGTACATTCTGATGATGTCATCAGACAATTCTTTTTTATCGGAGAATCAGTACTGGTTTTCATGCTAGGCACACCGTTGCCAGTATGCCATTTGCCGATGGGAGAATCAGTACTGGTTTTCATGCGGGTTTTATTTTTCATCCGCGCCGCTTTCAGTTCATCAGAGGCCTGTATTTTTTGGAGAGCTTATGATGTCATCCTGGAAGTTTTTTGTGGCATTGCTGACTGAGTGGGCTGTCCATGAACTTTCACTCTGACCACTCAGTAAAAACTGGCCTCAGAGCCTATCTGGTTTTAGCGTACAATCAGAATCCTCATTAAACCACAATGGAACTCATATACTAATTATTAAATTCATAGCACGTTAAAAAATCTTAAAATTAAATTTAAATTGATTAAATAATTTATATGCTCAATCGGAGCCCAAAGAGACCAGTTAAAATCAGACCAAAATGGGATTGAAATCGCGGGGAAGCTGGACGAGCCCAAGACCCGGAAGGTGTTAAAATCAGACCAAAATGGGATTGAAATTCATTCTTGGTAGCTTCCACTGTACTTTCCTGATCCCTCCACCGGGAATACCACGGCCTGTACTATCCTTTCACCCCTCTTTAGTGTATACTCATATTCCCCATGATTATGTAAAAGGAACTGGAGGGTACCCCTGAAACCAGGATCTCCCACGGCGGTTTGAACGGATACAAAGGACCTCAGGAGGGTTGACCTTGGCAGGTAGAGCATTGCATATCCCTCAGGTATCTCTATCATCCTGTCAACACTTGCAAGGTAAGCTTTGCCGGGTTCAAGTCTGTAGATGGGCGGCTCAAGCATTTCGAGGGGTGGAAGGTTCTTCTCATCATCAATCAGTGACCCGGGTCCCATCTGTCTGTAAACCTTATCAACCCTCAGGTCAATTCCAGCTGGCTGGACAAGTTCCTCAAAGTCCGGAAAAAGTTTCTTTAAGAGCTGTTCTCCAATCATCTATGATTCCTCTGCAATTGCTATTTTCTGGTCTCTGAATCTATTAAAGGATTTATTATATGAGTATAATACCTATGGGTGGTGATATAGTTGCCTGTTATCCAGATAAACTGCAATGAACTGACAAGGGAAAAGAAAAGGGAACTCGTAAAGCGTATCACAGAGGTCTCAAGCGAAATTATGGGCCTCCCGGAGTCAACAATAACGGTTCTTATAAGGGAGTTCCCACCGGAGGATGTGGGGGTTGGAGGTTCACTCCTCTGTGACAGGGAGTGAATGGTTCCTCATGGGAGTGTCGCCCTGCTGACACTTCCAGCATTCCCCTGTGAGGGGGAGTGAATGTTCTCCGACATGGCTGAGAAATCAGAATTCAGAGACTGAGCTATTCTTATGTGGCCCAGTTTATTTTTTTAAGTTCAGATACTATCTTTCAGATGTTACATCGATAAGGAATACCGAGGCAATTTCCGGGGAGGGCCTCACAATCTTTAACCTGAACAATTTCGTCCTTCCCTGGTGGGGATAGCTTATCATTTCTTCCAGTTCAACATCCCCCATGATGGCCCCTTTGATCTTCTTCAGATCTTCCTCATCAAGACCCCTGAGGACGTCATGGACTCCCGGGGATCCAGAGCATTCCTTCACCCCTGTTATTATTGAGGCCTCCCTGTTGAGTTCCAGGAGCGCTGGTTCCCCATGGTCCACCTGAAAATTCAGTATTGCAACGGGGGATAATTCAAAGATCCTCTTAAGAATTCTCTCCCTCTGAGCTGTTCTGGCTACCTCTCCTCCATCTCCTTCAGGATTTCACGGGATTCAATGTAGAATGACACATCCCCTGCAAGTTCCATGAGAAGTTTCACTTCCTCCTCATCGAAGGCATCCCTCTCCCCCGAGTAAACCGTGAGGGCTCCTATGGTCTCACCCTTAACAGTGAGGGGAAGACCAATGACTGACATGAATCCCCTCTCAACGGCCCTATCCCTCCAGGGGGTGAATCTGGGATCCTCTCCGGTGTCCCTTATTATGACGGGTTCCCCTTCCCTTATTGACCTTCCTGTCGGGCCCTCCCCGTATATGCTGTCATCCCACCTGATGGTTACTGAGTCAAGGTAGCCTTCATGGAATCCGTACTCTGCAGCGGGCCTCACAGACCTCTCCTCATCATTCTCTGCAAGGCCTATCCAGGCCATCCTGTAACCACCGACCTCGACGATGATCCGGCATACCTCTCTCAGAAGTTTTTCAGGGTCATTTATCCTTACAATGGCCTGGTTACAGTCGCTGAGCATTCTGAGGTTACGGTTAAGTTTTTTTGTCTGTAACTGGCTCCGGTGCCTCTGAACCGCCAGTTCAATGCTGAATAGGAGCTCCTTCTCATCAAAGGGCTTTATCAGGTATCCGTAGGGTTCCACTTCCCTGGCCCTCTCCATGGTGGAGCCCTCTGAGTGGGCTGATAGAAAAACCACAGGTATGTCAAGGCTACGAATTTCTTTTGCAGCATCAACACCGTTCAGGGGGCCCTTGAGGACTATGTCCATTAAAATTAGATCAGGGTGGTGCTTCTGTGCAAGTTCAACTGCAGTCTCACCACTGTATGCAACCCCCACAACATCATATCCCCAGAACTCCAGCTTTCTCTGGAGATCCATCGCCGTTATTGCCTCATCCTCTACAAGGAGTATCCTTACACCCATATGAAAGTCTCCACATGGGTAATGTGACATGGCTGTATAAAAATTTTTGTATTCTGTATTTTATCTGCATGGATGTCCATTAATCAGTTCATGCGAATAGCTGTTCAATCATCCATTCTGGTTTGAATTCCATTATGTCATCGTAGCCCTGCCCGATCCCCATGAATATTATGGGCCTTTTGATCATGTAGCCTATGGACAATGCTGCACCTCCGCGCGCATCTGCATCAGCCTTTGTCAGTATAACTGCGTCTATGCCAACGGCTTCATCAAATCGGGCTGCCTGTTCAATGGCATCGTTTCCTGTCAGCGCATCACCGACAAACACTATGAGGTCTGGCCTGACGACCCTCTTTATCTTGGCCATCTCGTCCATGAGGTTCACGTTGGTCTGCATCCTCCCTGCGGTGTCTATGAGGACGACATCCTTTCCCTGGGCCTTTGCATGGGATACCGCGTCAAAGGCAACGGCGGCGGGGTCGGCTCCCTTGCGGTGGCTTATTAGCTTGACTCCGAGTTTATCTGCGTGCTGACCTATCTGCTCTATTGCACCGGCACGGAAGGTGTCTGCAGCTGCTATCACGGGCTCAAGGCCCTTTTTCATGAAGTATCTGGCCACCTTTGCTATGGTGGTTGTCTTGCCGGTCCCGTTTATACCAACAAACATTATAACAAGGGGTTTCTTCTTCTCCACGAGCTGCGGGAGGTCCACACCGTCAACGCTGAGAACATCCTTAACGGCCTTTTTAAGGGCTTCCATTGTGTATTCTGATATTTCGGTGCTCCTTTTAACCTTCCTTCCAACCAGTTCTTCCTTCAACTCTGTGGTGATTTTTTCAGCCACTTCAAGGGCCACGTCACTTTCCAGGAGGGCCATTTCCAGGTCCCAGAGTACATCATCCACGTCCTTTTCTGTTATCCTTTTTTCCCTGAAAAATGAGAGGAAACCTGAACCCCCCTCCCCTGCACCGGGAGCGGGCTCCTCTGAACTTGTATCATCTGGTTCTTCAGTTCTAACCTCTTCTTCAGGTTTACCTTCTGGAATGGGCTCGGGACCCCTATCCTCAGACTTATCCTCTTCGGACCGGGGTTCCTGGCCTGATGAGACCTTCTCGGTGATCTTGCCAACGGTTTCACTGAATTTTTTCTTCAGAGACTCAAACACTTACTCTCCACTTCCCCTTACCTTTTTGAGGAGTTCCTCTGCCTGAGGAGATAATTTCATCATGATGTCTGTTATCTTACGCAGGTTCTCACCCATCTTCTGAAGTGTTGACTCCAGTTCATTCTTCTGGGACTTAATGCTCTCCATTGCATCCTCAAAGTTCTTCTTTATGGCTACACCTGCACCGACACTCATTATAACTTCACTGGTATCCTTGAGCTCTGCCTTTATGAAGGAGCCGGCACCCACAGGTACCAGGGTCTCGGAGCCATCCTTTCCCTGTATATCACTGAGGGTCTTCTCAAGGATTTCAAGTTCACTGATGGTGGCCCTCACGGCCTCCATCTGCTGCTGTATGAGTTCGGCCTGGCTCTGGTAGATGTTCAGCTGGTTCACTATCTCCTCGAGCCTCTGCTGGTCTTCCATGTGATCACCTCTGGACCAGCGCCTTGACCACCGGGTCCTGAACCTCCTCAGGTGATATCTCCTCTATCTCCTCTATTTTAACTTTGCTCCTTGGAACCCTGTGTTTGCTCCCGAATTCAGAGTAGAGCCTCTCATAGATTTCCTCTTCCCTTATTGCCTTGAGCTCCTTTGTGAATGGCTGAAGCTTATCACCCATCAGGAACTTTCCTTTAACCCTAAATATCTTTGTCTTCATTTTCATCCCTCAAGAAAACCTAAAGCTTCTTCTATCCTCGCAAGTTCTGGCCCTGTGGTTTCCTCACCCACAAGGACACCGTTTGAGTTGGCCACTGAACAGGCACCTATAAGTGTGACTCCATGGTTGACTGTGCCAACGTCGGCCTCCACGCCCAGGGTATCCTCTATGATACCTATTTCCTCAGATGATGCCTGGGGATTCAGCAGGGCACCACGGTTGGTAGCTGCACCCATGGAGCCTACGATGTTGAGGCCTGCAAGTGTGGATACTTTAACGTCAACCTCAAGCACATCCCCTATAACCTGCAGCGCATCATCTGACAGCAGTGGACTTGCAACGGCACCGTTGTCATTGGCCAGCACAAGGTTACCGACTGCAGTAAACCTTTCAGGGATCCTGACAGCCTCCACACCGGCAGCTGCAAGGGCATCGATTTCACGGTCCATGGCCTGATTTGAGACCACGAATCCATTTGAGTTGCCCACGGCAAGGGCACCGTTTAGGCTGCTGCCACTGATGGACACCTTCAGGACCTCAACTTCAAGGGCTTCCCTGAGAACACCCTCAAACTTTTCAGGGGTGTTCTGTGGTATCAGGGCCACACTGTCGGTTACAGAGATGTAAACTCCCAGGTTCGGGTTTCCACTGAGGTTGATCCTTCTAATCATAATTCACCATCATTTCATTCTTCGAGTGTGGCTTCAACAACACCGTCTTCATCCTTAACGGCCTTGACCTTTATTCTTGGGGGTATCTTCTGGATACCTCTCTCCCAGAGTTTTTCGTTGATTGACTCGTCGAGTTTAACGGTGTCTGCCTTCATATGTTTCATGAGAAATTCCCTGACAATCTTAACAGCCTTCGGCGCTCTTATGGTCCTTGGCACGTTCTTGGCCTTTCTGAGAGGTATGACATAAATCCTTTCCATATCCAGTCCTCCTATACCTTGAGTTTGGTCCTTCTCCAGTGCCTCATCTTTGGATGGCTTCGAACCCTGTAGTTTGTCTTAACCATAACCCATGCGGGCACCCTTCTGTTCTGTCTGTTAGCCTTTGCCATTCTGAGTTTCCTGGCAACATGTTTATTTCTACTCATTTAGCATCCTCCTTCATTTTGGTGTTCCAGCCAGTGACCCTGGTCTGGAAGTGAACAGGGAAGAATGATTCTGAACTGTGGCCCATCTCCTCAAGGAGGAGGCGGACCTCAACCTCGTAGTCGGAGCTGTTATCGATACTGCTTCTCTCCCTCCTCAGGCTGAAGAGCATCGATGCAAGTCTGTTAACGGTCCTGTGACCGAGACCATCCAAGTTCACATATTCAATGTTCAGGCGGTCTTCGAGGCTCTGTATCTCGTCCCTTGTTAGTTTAGGGGTCCTGTCGTCACGTCGCGTTCCATCGGCAACCATGTCGTACTCGGTGGCTGCGGCTTCAACTGCCATCCTGTGTATGTGCTTTATACCATTATTCGGAAACCCGTCATTGATTATCGTCTCAGCAGCGTCCATCAGGATTTCATCGCCGAGTTTAAGAACACGGTGTGGAAATCCAAGGGATGCAGCTGCCTCAGATGCTGGCTTCCATGAATCATGGATCCCGAAGTTCACAGTCACCAGCTCTGGCTGTATCCCCAGCCGCTGGAGCATCACAGCCGCCAGTGAACTGTCCTTACCGCCACTGTAGAGTACGCATGCATTCATTTTACCAGACTATTTGCGGCTGATCTTTATCTCCCTCTTTTTACCCGCAACCCTTTTAAGCAGCTCCTTCAGCTGTTCATCGGTGATCTTTGACCTTACACGCCCCATCTGGGCCAGCTGTATGAGCTGCAGTTCTATCTGCTCAACGAAGTCCGGCCTTGTCAGACGGAGGTTGGCCAGACGGCTACGGGCTTCAGGGGTGAGTATCTGCATCATTATCTGTTTTTTCTGCATTTCCAGCTGCTGACGCATCTGTTCCTGTGCTTCAGCTTCCATCGCCTGCTGCTGAGCCTTCTGCTGGAGCTCCAGCATCTTCTTGCGACGTATCTCTTCGAGGTCTGTCAACTATGAAACCTCCTGAGGCCCCTCTGGGATAGTTTCAGTACCTTTCAAGTCCTTCAACTTCTTTCTTTACCTCTGCAGCGGCCTTGTCAAGGAATGATCTGCCTTCGGGTGTTATAACCCTTCCATTTTCTTCCCTCTTTATTAGACCTGATTCCTCCAGCTGCTGCAGGGCCCTTCTGATTATGGCACCGCTACCCCTTCTGAACTTTTCAGGGCGTGAGCCCCGGTCCTTCTTACCGCCGTAATGTGTCCTGAGGCTGTTAACACCCACAGGACCATCAATGTAAACTCTTCTGAGGAGGGCAGCGGCCCTTACATACCACCAGTCAGGATTCTCAGGTCTTCTTTCCTTGTGGACACCTGTTTTAACAAAGTTAACCCATTCAGGGGATTTAACCTTACTGTCATTTTTCAGTTCCTCAGCAACCCTGTTTATGAGCAGATCTGCTGGCACGTCATAAACTGTAGTCATATTTATCCTCCTAAGATCTTTTTTTGAAAATTATTGCCACATTTCCTCTTAAATCTATGAGCTTAGAATTTGTTTTTTCAACTATCTCTGTAATATAACTTTCTTTTTCAGAGGCCATCGTCCTGGCAAATCTTATCTTTATCAGTTCATTTGCCTTGAGCTGCCTCTTCACCTCTTCAATGAGGCTATCTGTCACTCCGGCTTTCCCCACATTTATTGTGAGCGCCGACAGTGACCTTTTCATCAGTTCCTTCTTTGGTGGTGTGAGACTCAATCTTATTTCTCCTTCTATCCTTTTTTTCCCTGATATAAGGGAATCTCATGATGTGACCGCACTCGTGGCACCTAAAATTAACCTTCCCATCAGCTATCCTGACGGTGCAGTTTGCCCCGGGTTTAAGGAAACTGTAACATTTCCTGCAGAACCTCCTCCTCCATTCCCTGGGGATTCTAACCCTGTACTTCATTGCGATGTTTCTTGCAAGTTCGGTGTACCTGTGCGATCTATGGGGATTAGCTGAAAATTCACGGTCAGCCATTCTGAAAAGGATGTCTATTCTCTCTTCAGCAATTTTTAACATCCATCGTGGTCTCTTTCCTCTCCTCAAGGTTTAACCTCTCATAACGGAATAGAACATCCACATCTTGCACATTGAGATGGTGTACTGACTGCACAAGAAGAATATTATAAGTGCTTTGTGTTTCCATATTTAAAAAGCTTTTCCATCATCCAAGAAGCCATCCTGAGAAATCCACTCCCCCCGGGGGACATACCCTTGAACCATTCATGATATCGGTGATGATATCGGCAACCTCATGAGGGGATCTTCCTGTTGTATCGACCTCATGAACACGCTCCCCATGTATTTCGAAGGCCTCAACGGTGCACACATCCAGCGCTTCGGCCTCGAGGTTTTCAAGCACCTTACCTTCAGGGTAGCCCCTCCCCTCAAGCCTGCCCCTGAGTACCTCCGGGTGGAGTCTGAGGACGATCACCATGCTGCAGGATCTGCAGAGGTGGGAGAGGTGACCCTCCACCACATCCAGACCCTCCATTTCCTGGAGGTGGCTGCATGCGGCCTCAATGTCGGCTTCAAGGTATCCCCTGATGGGGTCGCGTCCAAGGACGAATCCCTTCTGCCTTATGAGTTCCCCAAGGGATATGACCTCCAGTCCCCTCTCCCTCAATATACCCGCCACGGTTGTCTTCCCGACGCCGGGTGTTCCGGTTATGCAGATCATAATTTCACAGTCTCGCCTTGCTGACTGGAACCGTGGCCCATTTCTCCTTTTTCATCGCCTCTCTGTTCTTTGGTGGCTGTTTCTGGGGCGGTAAGTTACGCAGACATTCATTTCAGCTTCTCGATTATCATCTCTGCAACACGTCGACCTGAGACCAGCATACCACCAAATATGGGCCCCATCCTGGGGGCGCCGTATACGGCGTTGCTCGCCATTCCAGCCACATAGAGGTTGGGGTAGACCTCCCTCGTGTTTTCAATGAGGGCAGCCTCCCCCACGTCGGCCCACATGGACCTCTCGCCCTGTATCCTGCCATCGGGGGTGTTGAGTTCCGGTCCGATCTTCCTCTCCACCACCTTCACTATCTCACAGTCATGACCCGTTGCATCGATGACTGCTCTGGCCCTGACTGTGAGGGGATCAACGTGGAGGCCCGCCATTTCAACTGAGCTCCAGTTGAGCACAAGACCGGTTATCCCCTCGTCGCGGATCATAACGTCCTCTATGCTCATGAGGTTGAATATCTTCAGTCCGGCCTGGCAGGCCCTGGAACACAGGGTGGAGGTCGCCTCCACCGAATCAGCCACATGGTATCCCTCATCATAGGGTTCTGACCTTATTCCGAATTCATCGAGGATCTCACGGCCCTCATCCTGGACGACGATCTTGTTGAACATCATACCGCCGCCCCACATTCCACCACCAATGGAGAGCTTGCGCTCAAAGAGCGCGACCTTCAGACCAGCCCTTGCAAGGTAGTAGCCTGCTGTTAGACCGGAGGGGCCCCCTCCGCCGATAGCAACATCCATCTCCATGTAGTCCAGGAGATCCTCCATGTATCCTTCAACAATTGCTCTTGAAATTTTTATATCATCAAGCTTCATCTTCACACCTGCATGTATTTCCATAAGAAGCGGTCACTTCTTTATTATGATCCTCAGGACGTCCTCATCATTGAGGACATGTTCAAGGCCCACCTTCTGGCCGTCGAATTTAACAGAGCTCCCCCAGACCCTTGCATGTCTGAATTTACGCACAAAGTCCCTGTGGAGCTTCTGGCACACATCGCCAACGGTTGACCCTTCCCTGATGATGAGGGGTTCGTCGTAATCAGCCTTTTTACCCTGGGGCTTCAGGTATATCCTTATGAGGCCCAGTCTGTTAAATATTTCCTCCCTGAGCTCATCGATGTTGATGTCCCTGTCTGCGGAGATGAAGAGGGCTTCCGGGAATTTCTCCCTGAGACCCTCAAGATAGGATTCATCCACAAGGTCTATCTTGTTTATAACGGTGATGGCCGGTATGTAGGCGCGGTTGGCCTCCATGACGTCTATGAACTGGTCAACGGTTATGTCATCCCTTATGAGGACGTCGGCATTGTGGATTCCGTACTCATTGAGGACTGACCTTATGATCTTCTCATCAAGGTGTGTGAGTTCGACCGTTGCTGAGAGCTTCACACCACCCAGTTTTCTCCTCTTAACAATCACATCAGGGGGCGTCTCGTTGGGTCTTATACCAACATCCCTCAGCTCCCTGAGGATTATGTCCATGTGGTCTGTGTTGAAGACATCAAGGACTATCACTATGAGGTCGGCGCTCCTGGCAACTGAGAGTATCTCCCTTCCACGGCCCCTCCCACGGGAGGCCCCGGTTATTATCCCGGGTATGTCAAATATCTGTATCTGGGCCCCCCGGTACTCCATGACGCCCGGGACGATTTCAAGGGTTGTGAACTGATAGTCACCCACCTTTGACTCTGCACTGGTTAACTCGTTGAGGAGTGTTGATTTCCCAACAGATGGAAAACCGATGAGGACCACGGTGGAGTCTCCAGACTTTTTGATATGGAATCCTCTCCCCTTTCCAGATGAGGTCTTCCTCTGGAGGGCCTCCTCCTTGAGGCGGGATATCTTTGCCTTCAGTTTACCTATATGGTGGGCTGTGGCCTTGTTGTATGGTGTCTTCTGAATCTCCTCTTCTATCTTTCTGATCTTCTCTTCGATATCCATACCACTCACATGAACATTGTTGAAGCCGGGAAAAATCAGTGTAATCATTCAGTGTTCTCTATTATCCATTATTAAATATTTTCCCTTATATTTTATATCCCATAACCTTCATATTATATGCAGGTGATTTTATGAGGGTTGAGGATGTTATGGTTACGGATGTTGACACCATCGACATAACTGCCAGCCTCGAGGATGTTCTAAGGAACTATGTTGAGAACGCCAAGGGAAGCTCGGTGGTTGTGAAGGAAGGTGTCAGGGTCGGAATTGTAACCACATGGGATGTGCTTGAGGCCATTGCAGAGGGGGATGATCTTGCAGAGGTCAAGGTATGGGAGGTGATGGAGCGGGATCTTGTTACCATATCTCCCAGGGCAACCATCAAGGAAGCAGCAGAGAAGATGGTGAAGAACGTTGTCTGGCGCCTCCTTGTCGAGAAGGACGATGAGATCATAGGCGTGATAAGCGCCACTGATATATTGAGGGCCAAGATGGCCAAGCGATACTGAAGTTCTGCCAGAAACTTCTTTTATTGCCTGTTTTTATAATGAGGTACTGAAATTTATTTTTTCATTAAGAGTTTTTGAGTGGCTTAATCTCTTAGAGAGATCATGGCCGTGTAAAATGAAAAATATGGGTTATGCTGCTGTCCACAGCAGCACACCGGGTTCCTGGTGGAGGAACTTGAAGGATGTCTGGTTGAATCCTCCCAGGAGGAAGAGCTTTGTGAAGACCGAGTCCTCCAGTTCCCTGTTCATTATTATTGTCGTGTACTGGTTCCCGCTTCCAATGACTATGAGGCTCAGCTGGGCGTCACTGTCAACAACCTCATTCTTAACAAGGAGGTCGCCCTCGATTATGGTGAGCTTGTGGGGGTTTATCTTCTGAACCGTCATGTTGTTGCCCACTGCTATCGTTGCATTGGTGGTGTTTGCCTTCTTCTCTATTATGGTGCCCAGGACGTTATTCTGGTCCACCATGGTGTTCACGGTCTGGATAACGGTTGTGTTGTTAACCACCTGGGGCTTTGAGCTTGCCAGGGATGGATAGTAACCATACCTTGACCCTGTCTTCTTCTTGAAATCCCATGTTCCAAAGTACGTCCACCATGGCGCCTTACCGAGCATATCTGAGCTCAGGACAAGTACAAAGGGCTTTGGCTTTGCCGGGTGGGAGTACCTGAGTACACTGTCAGCCTCCGTATCACTGAGACCGTAGCGCCCGGTCATGACGGCCCTGGCTTCCTCCCTTGGAAGTCCGAGGGTCGCGGTCAGTATCTCGGCGGTCTTTCCGCTGTCATCTGTGTAGTTGTCAAGGGTCTCATAGGCGAGATCACCGCTGGTTGAGAGCATGGTGAGTATACCCCTTGAAAGTGTCTCGTTACTCGTTGTGAGGGCCTTACCTATCCAGTAGGCCCTCGGGGTGTTCTGGCTACCACCGTCAAAGGTGACTGGCCTGTCTGCTGCAACCGCAAAGAGGTGTCCGAAGTCCCACCATGACATGACCACCGTGTCCCTGCTGGTGTTCTTCTTTACCCACTGCATGGAGTTCCACATACCATCATCTGTACCGGGGGCTACCGACGTTGTGATTGAGTGGGCTCCACTCACAGAGGGGGCCACAGCTGCAAGGACCACCAGAACCATCATGAATGGCGCCCTTATCTCAGGCTTCTTCACGGAGTATATGAATCCAGCCGCAAGCACCCCTGCAAGGAGCTTAACCGCAACTGAGACCCCGAAGGGCATTACCATGGCAACCGCCGCCACGAATACGATCAGTGCCAGTGATGATGTTGTCGTGAACCTCACCCTCAGGTACTCAACAAGGAATCCTGTGAATATCCCTGCTGAGAGTCCCAGGGGCATTGCAAATGTGGGTATGAACCTTGAACCCTTGGTAACAGCATATCCACTCATTATGAGCCATACAGCCATGAGGACAGCGTAGAGCAGGTAGCGGTGTCTCATCTCCTCACTGGCAACAGCCGCCCTCTTCTTCCTCATGAACTTGCTTTTCTTACCGGCCCGCGGCCTGTTCTCTGACTCCTCAACGACAACCTCTGGCTGGCGGTATTTCCACACCAGGGCTCCGACACCCAGAACACCAATTATGAATACCAGCAGGCCGCCCACCCCACCAACGATTGTGTTCTGACCCGGGAGGAAGATGTTCCCGGCACCGGTTGTTATGAATTCAGGCACCTGTAGTTCTGAGACTGAGACATAGACGTTGGGGTAGGCCGTGGTCTGGGCGGTTGCCTGTATCTGGGTGGCACCTATGAGTCCGCCTACAGCACCCGCAAGGCTTGAAAATCCTCCAAACACTCCTATGAGGACTCCCCCAGCTATGAGGAGGATCAGGAGGGGGAAAAGTTCTCTCTGATGAATCAGCCAGTCAAGTTTGCCCTCGAATTCGCCTTCCGGTTTTTCTCCCAGGATGTACCTTGAAATGACAAGGTACGCTGCAACGAATACGATGAGAACCGCCAGGTAGAATATGTAACCCACCCATGCAGCTGAAAATACAAGTATTGAAACTGCCGCTGCAAGGGCATATCCAACCTTGCCCCTCATGCTGGAAGCCAGCATCCCCTCTGTGAAGAACCAGAACACGAAGAGCGGGAGGACGAAGTTGAACATGTCCGTGTCAAAGAAACCTGCATAGGTGTGGGCGACGTAGGTTGGGACAAGCCCCACTATGAGGGCAGCTGCAAAACCCCCGTAATCATTTGTTATCCTCCTCACGAAGAGGTAGGCGGGGATCACGCAGAGGGAACCTATGAAGGCCCCCATCCAGAATGCGACCTCCTTGAGGCTGAAGTCCCCGAAGAAGTTCAGTACCCTGTAGGCAGCCGAGGTAACGTATACGATCAGGGGCGGGTAGTCAACGGGTCTGCCAGGGGGATAGTATGAGTGGAGGTCATAGGGTTTACCATCCACCAGGGTATCACCCATTATACCTTTCGTCAGGTAGTTCATTGTTAACCTGTAGTTATAGTAGGAGTCCATTTCGCTGAAATAGGGGAGTCCATCTGCATCTTCATAGAATTTCTTGGCATCGGCAGGGACTCCGCCAATGTTACTGGCCTCTGCTCTTATGTAAAAGACAACCGAGAAGAGCAGGACAATGATTAGGAATGGCTTCAATCTTTCAAGCAAACCTTGGATATCCATTTCACCGCCTCTTTCATCTGGTAATAAATTCAGGACCTTAATGATGTTAATAAGGTTTTTGATCCGGTGACTTATAAGTTTTCATATTTTCGCGGGTCTTTCTGGTTCCTCTGAATTCTGGGGGTTATGGGTTTCATGAGGGTCAGAACAACTCAAAAGGCATCACTGACATTCGGTTCAACCCTCAGACTTTCATACTTGAAGAAATATTACCAGCAATTTCCTGCATCACTGACATTCAGTTCAGCCCTCGGGGACCTCATCAACGGAACATGTGAAGCGGCACTTCGGGAATCCCTTACAACCGACGAATTCCCCGTAACGTCCGGAGCGCTTTATGAGGTCTGAACCACATTCAGGGCATTTACCGACAACCTCTTCAACCTCTGATTTCTTTTTACCACATTTTGGGTCAAGACAGGCCCTCTGCCGCGGCCTTCCATAGGATATCATGGGGAGACCGCACTTTTCACAGAGACTTTTAAGCACACTGGCGCCCTTTGGAAGTGAGTAAACGGTCCTGCAGTCAGGGTAGCTTGAACACCCCACAAAGGTGCTCCTGTTTCTGGGAGAGTATTTTATGACGAGTTTCCCACCACAGGCGGGGCATTCACCCACAACCCTGCTGTCCTGGTAGGCCCTGTAGAGTTCCTTCCCGATGTCCCTGAGGTTCTCCTCTATGTCACTGAGTATGGATCTTACCTCTGTGATGGCCTCATCTATAACCTGGTCCTTGCTTATCTTCCCCCTCATGATATCCTCTAGTTCCCTCTCGAACTGCCTTGTGAGTTCCTCGCTGGTGATCTTCTCACAGTACCTTGTGAGGGTGTCAATTATGTTCTCACCCAGGGGACTGACCCTTATCTTTTTCCCCTCAATGTACTTCCTGTCATAGAGTTTGGCTATTATATCTGCACGTGTTGACTTGGTTCCAAGACCCCTCCTCTCGAGTTCCCTGATGAGGGAAGCCTCGTTGTATCTTGCCGGAGGTTTTGTCTCCCTTTCATCTGCGCTTACACTCCTGACAGCCAGAGAGTCTCCGCCGGATATCTCAGGGAATTCTTCATCCTCCATCTTCGTGTAGGGGTAGCTCTCCATCCAGCCCCCCTTACTGACCCTCTTCCTGGAGAAGCTGAACTCCTCTTCTCCAATTTCAAGTTCTACCTTCATGGTCTGGAGGATGGCATCCTCACCGAATACACTTATGAACCGGTGGACTATGAGGTCATAAACCTTTTTCTCATCCTTTGAGAGTTCCGATGGAAGAAGACCTGTGGGATGTATGGCCGGGTGGGCATCATCCTCCTTTTTTCCCTCATGGGGTTTGAGGGGGCCTCTGAGCCTTTCAATGTGGACTCCGAAGCGGGGGTTCTTTGCAAGGTTTTTGAGGATCTTTTCGTACCCTATACTTTCCGGGAGCTTCTGGGATGATGTCCTGGGATATGAGGTGTAACCCTCGGTGTAGAGGTTCTGTGCAATTGTCTGTGTCTTCTTGGGGCTGAATCCGAATACACGGTAGGCCTCTGACTGGAGGGTCCCCAGGTCGAAGGGTACCGGGGGCTTTCTGATGGTGTCCCTTACCCTAACATCCTTAACCTTAGCGTCACTTCCCTGGCACTTCTTGAGGATGCTGTCGACCAGCTCCCGCTTGAAGATCTTGCCCCTCTTGCTCTCGGCGATGATCCCTTCCCCGAGTTCAGCGCGTATTATCCAGTAGGGGACGGGTTTAAAGTCCCTTATCTCCTTCTCCCGTTCAACCAGTATCGCGAGGGTAGGGGTCTGAACCCTCCCGGCGGATAATTTTATGAAACGATTTGTGGCCGCCTTAACAGACTTCATGAGGGAGCGGGATATGTTTACTCCGAAAATAAAATCAAGTATGTGCCTTGCAGCGCCGCTGTCGACCTGCCCATAGTCGACTTCAATGGGGTTCTGGTAGGCCCTCTGTATTTCCTCCCTGGTGAGGGTTGAGAACTTCATCCTGGAGGTCTTCCTGAGGGCCTCCTCACCGCAACCGTATTTGAGGGCGTTGAAACCAATGAGGGTCCCCTCAATGTCATAATCGCAGGCATGGATGTAGCGGTCAGCGCCGGCTGCAAATTTCCTTATAACGTTGAGGTAATCCTTAACGTAACCCTTCTTCTTATCGATCTCGTGTATGGGTGCCCATTCAAGGTCAAAAAAGTGTTCTTCGTTGGACTGCCTGGGGCGGAGTGAGTAGAGGTGTCCCACCGCTGATACTATGGTGACCCTCTTATCACCCTCCACATGTTCCCAGTATGACACCTTTCCATGTTTTTTCTTCATGGCGTCTGGAAAGAGGGCCCCGGCAATCTTTTCAGATGATTTGGGCTTCTCACAGATTATAACTTCATGCATCTTACCACTCAGGGATCTCACCTGTAGAATCCGTAGAAGTCACTGCAGTAACTGCACATGGGGTACTTACCGTAATGATAATGGCTTGAATCATCGGCGTTTATGTTGAACTTCTTATGGCATATGAAGCACTCTTCTATCTTCTCATCATCTGAAGTTTCTTCACTGCCGGGATTATCTCTGCTGTAAACCGTTTCGCTGTCTGATGTGCCAACACCGCATGGATTCCCATTTTCTGGTTCCATATTCTCTCTGTCTGAGGATTTTTCTCCACCCATAGGATCCCCTAAACTATCCTGTGCTTCTGGAGAAGAAGAATCTCATCCTTTGTAAGTTTTTTGCCCTCTTTGAACTTCTCATATATTTCACGGGCCCTTTCCTTTTCTTCAATATCTTTTTCCCTGCTTTCTCTTCTCCTGGCACTTCTGTTCTCTGATCTCAGGGCGTTTATTCTCTCGTTTATCTGGCGTATCTCACCGAGGGTTGATTTGAATTCCTCATGCTTCTCTGAGGCCATCCTCCTGAATTCGAGGAACTTCTCATGGGCCTCGTCAGCCTTCTTGCGTATCTCATCTGTTTTTCTGAAGTACTCCAGCATCTTCTCATGGTAACCCTGGGCCTCCTCAGAGAGGGCCACAACCTTCTCATGGTACTCCTCTGACTTTTTCCTGAGTTCAAGGGCCTTTTCACGGGTTTCATCGTCCTCCTGAATCTTCATGAGTTTCTTTCGAAGCTCGTTCGCTGTCTTGACAAGTTCATTCTCCTTGTTAATGTCAAGGACCCTTGTTTCAATGATCTTGTCTATTCGCTTGATCTCATTTTCAATCTTTATACGGTCCCTTCCTCCTGAGGACCATTCGAGTTTGCGTATCTCCTTGTTTATCTGGTCCCTGAGCTTCTTGTTCTCCTCGACCTGGGAGTTTATTTCATTACGTTTATCTCTCAGTTCAACAGCCCTGTTGAGTGTTTCACGAAGTTCACTGTTGAGATTGTCCCTCAGTTCCTTCATTTCACGTGCTTTTTTGTTCAGTTCATCCCTTTCAGAGGCTATTGCTGAGAGTTTGTCTTCGTATTCATTTTTGAGTTCCATAACTTCGTCGTAACTCATCTTGTTCAATTTATCATCAGCCTCTGCAACTTTTTCAATGATGGGGAGTATCTTGCGCAGATCCTTATCTTCAACAACTGCATCGGCCTTCTTCCTGAGGGCTGGCTTGGCATTGAAGGCTATGCCCAGACGTGCGGCCTCTATCATGGATATATCGTTGGCCCCGTCACCAACTGCAACGCACTCCCTGGGACTTATACCCTCCTTCTCAAGGATCCCGCAGAGGACATCATACTTTGATTTTTCCACAAGGGGCCCGCTCACTTCACCGGTAAGTATGCCATCTTCCTCATGGAGCCTGTTGCAGAAGAGGTAATCTATGCCGAGTTTCTCCTTTACGGGTTCAGCCACAAGGTCAAAGCTTCCACTTATAACTGCAACCAGGTACCCCTTCTCCTTGAGGGTCTTTACTGTCTCCTCGGCGCCCTCCATTAGGGGCAGTTCATCTGCAACCTTCTTTATGTCTTCCACCGCTGTTCCCTTGAGGAGTTTAACCCTCTCCCTTATTGAGGATTCAAAGTCAACATCACCCTGCATGGCCTTCTCGGTGATCTCCATTACTTCCTTTTCAACGCCAGCGATTTTTCCTATCTCGTCTATGGCTTCACCATCAATAATGACATTGTCAAGATCGAAAACTACAAGTTTAATCAAAAATATCACCATTAAATCAGATCTAACTCGGCAAGCCTTGCCTTAGTCTTTTCAACTCCAAGTTTAGCATCCTCTGCACTCTTGGCTCCTGTACATACAACCTTACCTGAACCGAATAACAGGAGCACCACCTTGGGATCATCCAGTCTGTAAACGAGTCCAGGGAACTGTTCAGGTTCGTACTCTGTATTTTCAAGTCCAAGGGCAACAGCCTCAAGGTTGAGTGGTTTTCCAAGGTTCGCCGAGGCCACAATGTTCTGGATCTTTATTTCAAATTCCTCTGGTATGTCAGGATCCATGGTCCTCATCATGTCAACTGTCAGTTTTATGGCCCTCTTGGAGTCCTCTATTGATTTGGCTCCTGTACATACGAGTTTGCCTGACCCAAAGATCAGTGCAGCCGTCTTCGGCTCCTTTAATTTGTACACAAGCCCCGGAAACTGTTCCCTGTTAAAATCAACATTCTCAAGGGCTTCTGCAACTGTCTGAAGATCAATGGATTTTCCAAGGGTTGCTGAAGCAACAATATTTTCTATTTTGATATCCACATCTGTCAACTAGATACCTCCCGGTGAAGTTAAACCTACATATAAATTTAAATGCACCTATATTAATATTGACGTAAAAAACTAGTTATTATGAATAATAATGCGGTTAATATTCAGTGTTTATCATTCCTCAATTGAAAAATTATTGCGGCCTATCATCAAACTCTTTTCATATTTTAAGCACCATCCTTAAATAATTTAACATACTTAATGAATAGAGGGGGATGAAGTGGTTATTGATCCAAGGTTTTACAAAGAACAGGTTGAGGAACTTGGGATTGAGGGCATTGAAATAGACCCCTCCTCTGAAGAGGAGGCCCTCAAGATTCTGAGGGAGGTTGAAGACGCTATAAGGAATCTGAAGAGGATAAGGTACAACCTCCATATGGACATGAGATTAATAAGGAGGGAGTACCTTGAGAAAATGAGGGACCCTGACGTCAGGGGTGATGTCAAAAGGAGAAGGGCTCTTATGGATGAGAGGGATAATCTCCTGGGCCCCTATGAGGGAGTGGACAGGATAATCAACACGCTCCTTGAACAGCTGGAAGAGGCGAGCATATTCCTGAGGGAATACGCCGGTCTTGAGATCGCCAGCACTGAAGAGTGGTAATGGAGTTTCTGAAACTGTTTTAGAGCATCCAGGTATGTGCACTCTACTTTATGATTATGTCTGTGTTAGAGCACTGAAGGGTGGTAGCATTTGATTGAGGTTGAGGTTAAGGCAAAAATTCATGATAGAGATGAGATGGTTGATCAGATACTCTCAGTTGGAGGCGTTCATGTCTCTGACGAGGAGCAGCATGACCTGTATTTCAACGCCCCCCACAGGGACTTCGCAAGGACAGACGAGGCCCTGAGGATAAGAAGATCCGGTGGGAGGACCTTCATCACCTATAAGGGCCCCAAGATAGATGAAGAGAGCAAGACAAGAAAGGAACTCGAGACGGAGGTCGCTGACCCGGGGACGGCCGCAGAGATACTGGAATCCCTCGGCTTCAGGATGGTGAGGGAGGTTGTAAAGGAACGCAGGATCTACAGTGTGGGGGAGTTCACAGTTTCCATTGACACCGTAATGGGCCTGGGGACCTACCTTGAAATTGAGAGGGATCTACCTGACGGAAGTGACTATGCCGGGGCCCTCCGGGAGATATTTGAGCTCTACAGAAAACTTGGCATCGAGGACGGATTTGAGAGGAGGTCATACCTCGAGCTCCTTGAACTGGGCGAGGAGTAAGGCTGATGGTCCTCAGATATTTCAAATTCACTGATGCGGTCTCTGATCATTATCATACCATAACACGTCATGACCCACCATATTTCAGCCACCGGAATATGGATGCACTCTCAAACCTTTTATACTAATATATCTAATTTTAAATAAATGCCAAGTATTCATTTTAATAAAGCATTAAGGTGGTAATCCCTTGAGATACTTTGTTAGCCCCTTCAATAAAGAAGCTGAATTAAAATTTCCTGACAGAATCACGATTTACGATACAACACTGCGTGACGGGGAGCAGACCCCCGGTGTATGCCTTGGAACAGAAGAAAAACTTGAAATAGCCAGAAAACTTGATGAGCTCGGCATACATCAGATAGAGAGCGGATTTCCGGTTGTATCAGAACAGGAAAGAGTTTCAGTGAAGTCCATTGCAAATGAGGGCCTCAATGCAGAGATACTGGCACTCTGCAGGACAAAGAAGGATGACATCGACGCAGCAATAGACTGTGATGTGGATGGAGTCATAACCTTCATGGCAACATCAGATCTCCACCTGAAACACAAACTCAAACTCACAAGGGAGGAGGCCCTCAACGTCTGCATGAACTCCATAGAGTATGCCAAGGATCACGGGCTTTTCCTGGCATTTTCAGCAGAGGATGCAACAAGGACGGACCTCGACTTCCTCAAGCAGATCTACCGGAAGGCCGAGAACTATGGTGCAGACAGGGTCCACATTGCAGATACCGTGGGCGCCATAAGCCCCCAGGGTATGGACTACCTTGTCAGGGAACTGCGCAGGGACATCAAGGTTGACATAGCACTCCACTGCCACAACGACTTTGGAATGGCCCTATCGAACTCAATAGCAGGGCTACTTGCAGGTGGGACTGCAGTCTCAACCACAGTTAACGGTATAGGTGAAAGGGCGGGCAACACATCCCTTGAGGAGCTGATCATGGCCCTGAGGATAATCTATGAGGTTGACCTCGGATTCAACATAGGCGTCCTCTATGAACTTTCAAGGCTTGTGGAGAAACACACAAGAATGAAGGTACCTGAGAACAAGCCGATAGTCGGCAGGAACGTATTCAGACACGAATCAGGTATACACGTCGACGCGGTCATAGAGGAGCCCCTAACCTATGAGCCATTCCTCCCAGAGATGATAGGCCACCAGCGCAAGATAGTGCTGGGGAAACACTCCGGGTGCCGTGCGGTCAAGGCCAAACTTGAGGAGTACGGCATCGATGTTACGAGGGATGAACTCTGCAGGATAGTGGAGGAGGTAAAGAAAAACAGGGAGAAGGGTAAGTACATCAACGATGAACTCTTCTACAGGATTGTGAAGTCCGTAAGGGGACCTGTAGACTTCTAGGTGGTTAAAATGAACATGACAGAGAAGATCCTCGCAGAGGCAGCAGGACTCAGGGAGGTCACACCCGGCGAGATAATAGAGGCAAGGGTTGACCTCGCCATGACCCATGACGGCACCTCACCCCCCACCATCAGGACCTTCAGGGATATAGCCTCAAGGGGAGGCCCCGCTAGGGTCTGGGACCCCGAGAGGATAGTCATGGTATTTGATCACAACGTACCAGCCAACACAATAGGTGCCGCGGAGTTCCAGAGGGTCACAAGGGAATTCGCCAGGGAACAGGGTATAGTGAACATATTCCAGAACGCAGCAGGTATATGCCACCAGGTTCTGCCTGAGAGGGGATTTGTAAGACCTGGAATGGTCATTGTTGGGGCGGACTCCCACACCTGCACCTATGGAGCCTTCGGAGCCTTCGCAACAGGCATGGGGGCGACTGACATGGCCATGGTCTTTGCAACAGGCAAAACCTGGTTCATGGTACCTGAGGCAATGAGAATCGAGGTTACAGGTGAACCTGAGGGCCACGTGTATGCAAAGGACGTCATACTCCACATTATAGGCGAGATCGGTGTTGATGGTGCAACCTACCGTTCCGTGGAATTCACAGGAGACACCATAGAGAGCATGGATGTCTCCGGGAGGATGACCATCTGCAACATGGCCGTGGAGATGGGTGCAAAGAACGGTATAATGGAGCCCAACCGGCAGACCCTTGACTATGTGAGGTCAAGGACAGGCAGTGAATTCAGGGTTTACAGTTCAGATGAGGACAGCCAGTACCTGGAGGATCACCACTTCGATGTCTCAGACCTTGAACCCCAGGTGGCCTGTCCAGATGATGTTGACAACGTCTACCCTGTCCACAGGGTTGAGGGAACCCACATAGACGAGGCCTTCCTGGGTTCATGCACCAACGGCCGGTACGAGGACCTGAAAATCGCCGCAGAGGTTATAGGCGACAGGAGGGTCCATGAGGATGTGAGGTTCATAGTCTCGCCGGCATCAAGGGAGATCTACCTTAAGGCACTGGAGGATGGTATAATAGAGACCTTCATCAGGGCAGGGGCGATAGTCTGCAACCCTGGCTGCGGCCCGTGCCTGGGGGCCCATATGGGAGTCCTTGCCCCAGGGGAGGTCAGCATAGCAACAACCAACAGAAACTTCAGGGGAAGGATGGGTGACCCTGCATCCAGCGTCTACCTGGCCAACCCGGCAGTCGTTGCAGAATCCGCCATTGAAGGGGTAATAAGCGCCCCTCAACAGGAGGCAGGAAATGGATGTTAATGTCATGGAGGAGATTGAACGTATTGAGAGGCTCATAGGGAAACTCTCAAACACCCAGAAGATACTGCTCTCAACAGACGGCTCGGTAACAAGGATACTTGACGTTCTGCGGGGAACAGTGACCATAAGGACCCTCAAACAGGAATTCATACCCTGCAACCAGGAAATAGCAGATAAGCTCAACATCTCCATGGGAGACCCTGTGAACTACAGGGTTGTTGTCATAGGAAACAGGGAGCCCCTCATACATGCAGTATCATACATCCCCCTCTCAAGGCTCGACGATGGGTTCAGGGAGGATCTCATAAGGGCCGATGTACCCATAGGGAGGATCCTGAAGAAGCATAACATAGAGTCAAGGAGGGAGATAGAGGTCCTTGACATTGAGAACCCGAACCCCCAGCTGAGGGAGATCTTCGGGACAGACTCCCCGATGCTCACAAGGACCTACAATATCATCCATGAAGGTGAGGTTCTCATAAGGATAAAGGAGACCTTCCCCTTCGAATGGTTCAGGGAGGAGTTTTAGAGATTCACCGGGTGTTCATATGGGAGTTAAACTCAGGGATGTTGTATCACCCCGCAGGATACGCCTTGAGGACCTTAGGGGAAGAACAGTTGCAGTCGATGCAGCCAACACACTCTACCAGTTCCTATCAAGCATAAGGCAGAGGGATGGAACACCCCTCATGGATTCCAGGGGTAGAGTAACATCACACCTCAGCGGCATACTCTACAGGACGGCCGCGGTCATGGAGATGGAGATAAGGGTCATATATGTCTTCGATGGAAGGTCCCATCACCTCAAGGGCGAGACCGTGAGCAGGAGGGCTGATATCCGGAAGAAATCTGAGGTTGAGTGGAAGAGGGCCCTTGAGGAGGGGGACATTGACAGGGCGAGAAAATATGCTGTAAGGTCCGCAAGGATGTCCTCAGAAATACTGGAGAGTTCAAAGAGGCTCCTGGAACTTCTGGGAATACCCTATGTACAGGCACCCGGTGAGGGGGAGGCTCAGGCATCATACATGGTTAAGATGGGCGATGCATGGGCCGTGGCATCCCAGGACTATGACTGTCTCCTTTTCGGCGCCCCAAGGGTTGTAAGGAACCTCACCCTCAGCGGAAAACTTGAGGACCCCGAGATCATTGAACTGGAGTCCACCCTCAGGGAACTCTCAATCAGCCACACACAGCTCGTGGATATGGCACTACTCGTCGGGACTGACTTCAATGAGGGTGTAAAGGGGATAGGCGCAAGGAGGGGACTCAAACTCATCAGGGAGAAGGGCGACATTTTCAACGTCATCAGGGACCTTGAAGCTGACATAGGTGGCGACCCCCAGGTCCTCAGGGGGATATTTCTGGAGCCAGAGGTTTCAGAGGACTATGAGATCAGGTGGAGAAAACCTGACGTGGAAGGTGTTATCGAGTTCCTTTGCACTGAACACGGCTTTTCAGAGGACCGTGTGAGGGCGGCGCTTAAAAAATTTGAGGGTGCATCCTCCACCCAGAAGAGCCTGGAGGACTGGTTCTGAAAGCATTAATTTTTATGAAGCACCCCACTTCATGACCTCATCGAGGCCTGGTTCATCAAGGAATCCCCTTTTTCTGCAGAATTCAGTGAGCCGCCTGTAGGAGGGGTGGGCTGAGAGTGTCCGGCTATCCCCTATTATTATGAGCTTGCGTCGGGCACGGGTGAGTGAAACGTTTAGACGCCTTAAATCCTTCAGAAACCCTATACTGCCATTCCTATTGCTTCTGACCATTGAGATTATTATAACATCCTTCTCACGTCCCTGGAATCCGTCAACACTGTTCACCTCGACATCTATCATGGATGAGATGAGGTCCACCTGGTCATCGTAGGGGGTTATTATACCGATCTCCTCAGGTTTAACACCCATCCTCATGAGTGAACGGGAGATTATAACTGCAAGGTCCGCTTCAAGGGGGTTCTGTATTGAGGTTGAACCCTTTAGCCTGCGCTCACAGCCATCCAGTCCTGAAGTGTCAATGAAGAGGACGGGGTCGGGATCTGCGAGTTTCTGGCAGATATCTGAGTCAGGGACATCCTCGATGATATCCCTGATGGATATACCCTCAAGGGATGGATGGGCCCTTATCCTCCCATCATAGAATTCACGGTTGGGGAACTCCATTATGGCCGGGTGCATGCGGTACTGGCACTTCAGCATCCTGGACCTGCCCGGGTGGCGTTCGATAAGTTCTTCAAAGAGTGTCCTCTCAAGTTCGGATGCATCTCTGCTGAGTATTGTGGGTGGAAGCTGCCTGTGATCCCCTGCCAGTATGAATCTTGGTGCCCTTGCAAGGGGTATGAGTATGCTTGGTATTGTGGCCTGGGATGCTTCATCGACGATGGCGACATCGAACCTTAAGCCATCTATGTACTCGAGGGCTGCAGATGAGTTGGTTGAAAGGACAACCTGGCTCTCCCGGAGTATCCTGTCAGCGATTCTCATCTCTGCCTCCTGAAGCTTACTGTGGAGGTCATCTATCCTCTGGTTTGTCTCTATCCAGCGGGCCATTGAGATCATGACGTTGGGTGAGATGCCCCTTGCACCCCTCCTCTTTGTGGCGTTGATGAGTATCTGGGTGTCACTGAGGCCCCTCCTGATCTGTGGGGTGGGTTTCTGGTGCCTCTCACGTTCCTCTATGAGTTCATCGATCTTCTCCTGGTATTCCTGGACTTTCCTGTATTCAGGGTGGTTTTCAATTTTATAGGCAAGGGTCTCCATCAGGTTTTCCCTTGAAACCCTCTGGGGGTGTCCCAGGCGGACGCATTTAACATGACCTGCAATTCCCTCAAGGAGGTTATCAACTGCTGCGTTGCTCTCGGCGGTTACAAGGACCCGGCTGCCCCTCATGACCTCCTGCCTTATTAGCTCATGGAGGGTGCGGGTTTTACCGGTTCCAAAGGGGCCGTGTATGAGAAAAAAATCCTCTGATCCAAGGGCCATCCTGATGGCATCCCTCTGTGATTCGTTGAGTTCCGGGTCCACAGCCTGGAAATCAAGCCCATCAACCCCATCTGAAGGTTTTTCTGTACCACAGAGGAAACCCAGGACCCTGAGAACGTTTCTGGTTGGGGATTTGAGGTTGTCAATCATTCTCTGAAAGGTCACATCATTGGCATAGAGGTCTATCCTCACATTTTTGAGGGCCCATCCAGGAACATGTTCAAGGGCAACAACCAGGAATCTCTTACCCTTCATTGCAACGGTACCTGTCAGGTCGCTCCTGAGGGGGTTTCCCCTACTTATAAGGACGAGGTCACCCACGGATATCTGGGTGTCTATGGGGTCACGTCTTCCGTACTTGACAAGGTGAAATCCCAGCTCCCTCCCGGTTATCTTACCGTTCAATCCATTCACAGCCCTTCCAGCCCTCTCGCGCTGTCGGGGGGAAAGCCTCCTTATCTCATTCATCATGGCGCTTATTTCGGCTTCCCTCTCCATTTCAACAAGTCTTATGAGCCTCTTTATATATGATTTCAGCCTGCTGATTCTCTCACCCTCTCCGGATCTTTATAGACTCTCAGAAGATCATATGCTGAAGGGGTACCATGTCCATTCTGGATTTCAGGGATTTTAGTCCAGGATCCTCTATCAGAATGGCGGGTACTCCCCGAAGAACTCCCGGGCATATCTTCTCGCGGTTTCAACCTGCACAGGATACCTGCCTTCAAGGCGAAGTTCAAGTTCTTCCCTGGTTTCCGAGGATGCAACCGTCCTGAGGAATTCCACATAGACATCAAGACTCCTGTCTGATCCACCATCCAGACATGGCATCTCAACTGT
Source organism: Methanothermobacter sp. CaT2 (assembly GCF_000828575.1). Classification (GTDB taxonomy): domain Archaea; phylum Methanobacteriota; class Methanobacteria; order Methanobacteriales; family Methanothermobacteraceae; genus Methanothermobacter. The sequence continues at coordinate 1,475,974 of NZ_AP011952.1, forward strand.
GAGACAGATATCATCACGTTTGAAGAGCTTCTTACGTATATGTGGAGACACCGATCCTATAAGCACACCCTCTTCAAGTTCTATGAGTGGAGGAACACCCTCAGATGACTTCCTTGACGGATCTGTGAGCTTATCATAGTTTTCCCTGCGGTAGCAGTGGGCCTCAAGGTAGGTTGATGGCCGGTACTTCTCTATGAGTCTGAGTATCTCCCTCCCCTGGGGGCTCCTGTAGTAGTCAGGGTTGAGGGTGCTGATGTAGGGAGTGGGGTTGCAGCTGTATATTATCAGCCTGCCATTATCTATGTCATTGAAACCCAGTCTTCTGAGGGCCCTTATGGTGGTGAGACCCTCCCTTCCATGCACACCACCCACAAATAACCTTACAGGGCCATCCCCCTTATCTATCAACCTGAAAAATCCCAATATGGTCACCTGCAGATAGATCAGGTTCCTTCTTCCCAGTTTTCAAGGTAGAGTCTCTGTTTTTCTGTGAGTTCATCGATCTCAATGCCCATGGCATCGAGTTTCATCCGGGCAACCATCAGGTCTATCTCATCGGGTGCCCGGTAGACTCCAGGGTCTGGTTTCTCCTGGAGGAGGTGTCTTGCTGATAGTGCCTGCATTGCAAAGCTCATATCCATTATCTCTGCAGGATGACCCTGGCCACGCTCGGATGCAAGGTTCACAAGCCTGCCCTCAGCCAGAAGGTATATTTTACGTCCATCAGGCATTATGAACACTTCGATGTCCTCCTTAACCTTTCCTGTCTCCCTTGAGAGCTCTTCAAGGGCCTCCCGGTTTATCTCAACGTTGAAGTGGCCGGAGTTCGCCATGACACAGCCATCCTTCATGTTCATGAATTCGGATTCAGAAACCACGTCTGTGTTCCCGGTGGCTGTTATGAGTATATCGGCCTCCTTAACAGCATCTGAAACCTTCATAACCCTGAAACCATCCATACGTGCTTCAAGAGCTCTTATGGGATCCACTTCGGTCACTATTACACTGGCTCCAAGTCCCTCAGCCCTCATGGCTATACCGCGACCGCACCACCCGTATCCGCAGACCACGACGGTCTTCCCGGCTATCAGCATGTTGGTGGTCCCCATTATGGAGTCAAAGGTTGACTGTCCGGTACCGTAGCGGTTGTCAAAGAGGTACTTGGTGTAGGCGTCGTTCACCGCCATCACAGGGAATTTGAGGGCTCCGTCGGCTGCCATTGCCCTCAACCGGTTTATACCAGTGGTTGTCTCTTCACAGGCACCTATTATCCCATCAAGGAGCTCCGGCCTCTCCCGGTGGACAAGGAATATCATGTCTGCACCATCGTCTATGAGGATTTCAGGTTCATGGTCCAGGACGCGGTGTATGTTCTCATAGTATTCCTCGTTTGTCTCCCCACGCCACCCGTAAATGTTGAGTCCCATCTTCGCCCCCGCGGCTGTGGCGTCGTCCTGGGTTGATAGGGGGTTGCATCCGGTCATGGCGACCTCTGCACCGCCTGCCTGGAGTGTGAGACCAAGGTTTATGGTCTTTGGTTCGAGGTGAAGGCATGATCCTATGGTAACTCCTTTGAATGGTTTCTCCTCTGAGAAGTCACTTTTTATCCTTTCAAGTACAGGCATGTGTTCCTGAACCCATCTGATCTTTTTTTCGCCCTGAGGGGCTAGTGAAATATCTTTAACTTTATATGGCATTGCATCACCCGGTTAACATCTTGGAGTTCCTTGTCTGTAGATAATAGGTTGTGGGTCATCACTTAAAAATAGTTAATGGACTTTTCTGGGATGCTAATGTCAGACCATCACAGCACATCCTGTTGACCACCCTCAGAGACCATTAATGTTGGTAAATTTAGGAGAGTTTTAGCTTCATTACCATATTTTGCCATTGTTTTCATGGATTCGGATGTTCAGGACTATTATAAGCATTAGGGCCTCTGGGTTGGTATAGTTATTGGTCGCCGGAGCATGATTCCCATCTGATTATAATGAAATCGAGAAAAATCTAGACAGTGGATACCCATATCATGATTTTGATGATAAGAACCATCTCGTCATCGAGGCAAAGCATCATCCACCCCAATCTGACCAATCCCACTCTATGCACTAACACGTGTAATAACAGTTAACGGGAAAAAATAGAAAAATCCTATAACGTGGAATCCCACTGCTTCTTCTGATTACAGTTCCAGACCAGCCAAATGAGATTTCTACAGAAATAAAAAAATTTATTGAGGAGTTAGTGGTACTGGACCTGCTCCTCTACGCCGCCCTTTGGTTTTACTTTCTCCATGGCCTCAAGGAAGTACTTCATTGAGACCTCCTCGGCGTCCATGTTATCCCTGAGGGTCAGCATGGCGGCTTCTCTGCATACAGCCTCAATGTCTGCACCGACGTATCCCTCAGTTTTCTCTGCAAGTTTTTCAAGATCAACGTCATCTGCAAGGGGCATGTCCTTTGTGTGGACCCTGAATATTGCGAGCCTTGCCTCCTTATCTGGATCCTCAACCTTGACGTGCCTGTCGAATCTTCCAGGCCTGAGGAGTGCGGGGTCGAGGATGTCGGGCCTGTTTGTCGCGGCTATAACCGCCACATCCTGCAGCTCTTCAAGTCCATCGATCTCTGTGAGCAGCTGGTTGACCACCCTCTGGGTTACGCCGGAGTCGGCGGTGCTTCCACTCCTCACTGAGGCTATTGAGTCTATCTCATCGAAGAATATCACTGTGGGAGCTGTCTGACGTGCTTTTCTGAAAACTTCACGCACACCCTTCTCTGATTCACCGACCCACTTTGACAGGAGCTCCGGACCCTTAACCGCTATGAAGTTTGCCTGGCTCTCATTGGCAACGGCCTTTGCCAGGAGTGTTTTACCGGTACCCGGTGATCCGTGCAGGAGAATACCCTTTGGCGGTCTGATTCCGAACTTCTTGAATCTGTCGGGGTACTTGAGGGGCCACTCAACAGCCTCCCTCAGCTCCTGCTTTGCGCCCTCCAGGCCTCCTATGTCGTCCCATGAAACGTTGGGGACCTGTACCAGGACCTCCCTGAGGGCTGATGGCTGTATCTCCTTGAGGGCGTCCTTGAAGTCGGCCCTTGTTACCACCATCTTCTTGAGGACCTCCTTGGGTATCTCCTCATCAGCCTTTATCTCCGGGAGCACCCTCCTCAGGACCCTCATGGCGGATTCCTTACAGAGTGACTCAAGGTCTGCACCCACAAATCCATGGGTTATCTCTGCCAGTTCATCGAGGTCAACGTCATCTGCAAGGGGCATCCCCCTGGTGTGTATCTGGAGTATCTCCTTCCTTTCCTCCCTGTCAGGGACTCCTATCTCGATTTCCCTGTCAAAGCGGCCCGGCCTTCTGAGTGCAGGGTCAAGGGCGTCGGGTCTGTTGGTTGCACCTATGACAACAACCTGGCCCCTGCTCTTGAGGCCGTCCATCAGGGTGAGGAGCTGGGCAACGATCCTCCTTTCAACCTCTCCACTCACGTCTTCCCTTTTGGGTGCTATGGCGTCTATCTCATCGATGAATATGATTGATGGAGCGTTCTCTTCTGCTTCCTCGAAGAATTCCCTGAGCCTCTCCTCGGATCCCCCGACGTATTTGCTCATTATCTCGGGTCCGTTGATGGCTATGAAGTGGGCGTCGCTCTCGTTGGCAACGGCCTTCGCCAGTAGCGTTTTACCCGTCCCCGGTGGTCCGTGCATGAGGACACCCTTTGGTGGTGTTATTCCAAGCCTTTCGAAGAGTTCCGGTCTCTTGAGGGGGATCTCTATCATTTCCCGGACCTTTTTGACCTCCTCCTTGAGGCCCCCGATGTCCTCGTAGGTGACGTCAACGAGGTTCTTGACGCCCTCGAGTTTGCTGACGTCCACGGGTTTTTGCTGCATCTCGACCTGTGTTGAGGGTGTTACACGCACAACACCTGCGGGACTTGTTGATACGACGGCCAGTTTGATCTCTCCGAGGGGTGATATGTCCATGAAGTCCCTGAAGAACTCGTCGAAGAGTCCGCCGCCGGATATATGCTGTCTGATACCTGATACTATTATGTCTCCCTTAACAAGTACCCTGTTGAGGAATGCTGATCTTATGTCCCCCCTTATTATGACCTCCTGGTCCACTGGGGCCAGAACGACCTTCTGGGCGTCCTTAACGTCGGCCCTTCTGACTGTCACCTCTTCGCCTATGGATGCGCCGGCGTTTTTACGGAGGTATCCATCTATCCTTATTATTCCGAGTCCTATGTCGGACTGTGATGATACTACAGTTGCAGCTGTCAGTTTTTTGCCCTCTATTTCAATTATGTCTCCATCTGAAAGACCCAGTTTTTCCATGCATGCAGGGTCCACACGGGCTATTCCCCTCCCGACGTCCTGCTGGGCCAGGGCCTCTGCAACCTTTAATTTTATCTCTTTTTTTGTCATACAACCCACCTCTTTATGATTATTATTATGATTTCGGTTGATATTTAATTTAACGGAATATTTTAGTAAATTTAGGTTACTATAATACATGTACGGGTAATCATATATAAATGTTTCGGTAAAGTTTATATACTATTAGATGGATTTTGTGCGATGTGGTATTAAACAGAGTTACACAGAAAGGGTCAGGATCACCTTATTGAGGCACCGATACCCCTCAGAACACCCAGAATCTCCTCATAACACTCCCTGTCAAACACCCTCACTCTGAGGGTTAAGCTGAAATGATCAGGGGGTATCTGGGGCCCACGGTAAAGGTCAACAATTTTCACATCAACCACACACTCAAGCAGACCAATCAGGTGTGCTATGACCTCTGGATCCACGGAATCAGAAAAAACAGCAGATACATCATAGACCCTCAGATCAAGGTTTTCAACCTTCCAGCGGCGGAGTTCCTCCTCTGACAGCACCCTGATATTGGAGATCTTGAACTTCATGACCCTCTTACCGGACCTCAGCATGGCATAGTCAGGTGTAACAGACTCAAGTACACCAACATGCACCCTGCCTGAATAGATGTGCTTGATGCCAATCTCCTGACCAACAGAGTTCCTCAGCACAATCAGTTCCTGATTAAGTGCCTCTATGGCCTTATCTGATCTTCCAAGTGATGCCTCCACATCATCTATGTTCTTGGCTGCAAGGCCCATCCCTGCCACAAAGTCATCCATCCGCCCATCCCTCAGCATCTCGTTTAGCCTGGTAGCAGTTCTCAGGAAACAATCACGCATCTCCTGCCCGTAGGTGTTGTGGGTCTGGATCGAATAGGCAAGGTAGGGGTTCTGGGCCACTATCCTGGCTATCGTATCTATCATAAGGTTGTAGATTGGGCTTGCAAACTTACGGGACTCCCTTATGTCAACACCCTCAGCCTCCAGTGTGGCTGCTATGCTTATGTAGGCGAAGTGTGTGAGGACCTGAACAACACTCATCATACGGTCATGGGTGGATGGGTCGGTGACTATCACACGGGCCTTTCTCTCCTCAAGGAACCGGATCACATCATCAAGCCAGGGGTTATCCCCGGAGGGTGTTAGGACGACGACCTGCCCCTCAAGGGATGATACACGGGGTCCAAACATTGGATGGGCCGGGATGTAGTGGGCGCCCCTGGCTATGAACCTCTCCATGACCCTGGCCGGCTCCTCCTTGACTGAGGTCACATCCATGAGGAGTCCACCCTCCCTTACATGGGGCGCAACCTCCCTGAGGACATCCGAGGTCACCTCTATCGGGACGGATACAACCACAACATCGGCCAGTGAGGCAGCCCTCACATTGTCACGGCAGTACTCCGCACCTATCCTTCCGGCGGCTGATCTGCCAGTATCAGGGTCCCTCCCGGTGATTATGACCCTGAGGCCCTCCTTCCTCAGGAACCTGGCTATCCAGTATCCAAGTCCACGGGTACCCCCTATGATGCTGATAATCATCTTACCTACCGTTTCATTATCCATGACATCAAGTACTCACAGCCTATCCACATCATTTCTGAAGGCCTTAACAGCTATGTAACCTCCGATACTTCCAAGGAGGAGGCTGATGGCACATACAATCAAGAATCCCACTGACAGACTGAACACATCAGGTCCAACAAGTCCAGCGATTCTTCCAGGCATCTCTGGCCCGAATATCATCCCGGAGGCAAAGCTGAGAACAGCAAGTAGGAGGGATGCGGTACCCCCCTCCCCTGCGCTTCTCCTATCTGGCCTTGTGAGGTAGGTTGCCAGAAAGCCGGTGAAGGTGTAAACAAACAGTCCATCGATGAAGAAGAGCATCACAAACCCGGCGATTATACTGAGGAAGATTGCAGTTCCAGATCCATAGTCACCCATCACATTACACTCCGAAGCCTTCCATGAGAATACTCCTAGTTTTATAATAGCATTCTTATATATTATCATTAACTCCGCCAATGATTTTTCAGGGTGAATCCATGAGGATAGTTGAAGAGGATGAGAAGAACGGTGTCATTGAACTCGTACCCGAAACCCTTGATGATCTCTGGCACCTCTCACACATAATAGAGGAGGGAGACCTCCTATCAGCCAGGACCACGAGGAGGATACAGGATACCAGTGGAGAGAAGATAAGAAGTGACAGGGGAGTTAAAAAGACATTTTACCTTGGGATAAGGGTGGAAACTGTCAGCTTCCACATCTACACCGGTAGACTGAGGGCCACCGGCGTTATAGAGAGAGGCCCTGAGGACCTTGTACCCATGGGCTCCCACCACACCCTTGAGGTAAAACTCAACACACCCCTGAGGATCCAGAAGGAGCACTGGAGCAGATGGACACTTAAGAGGCTCAGGATGGCTGTAAGGGCATCAAAGAATCTGAAGGCAATCATACTTGTAATGGAGGATGATGTCGCTGAACTGGGCCTCATAAGACAGTACGGGGTGGAGTACAGGGGCCCCATAACAGGCCACATTCCTGGTAAGAGAATACAGCAGAGGGACCGGGGTAAACTGAGGCGGGAATTCTATGAGAGCATCGTGGAGTCACTCCAGAAGCATGGAGACCTTGAGACAATCATAATAGCGGGACCAGGCTTTTACAAGTCAGATTTCTATGACTACCTCATGGAGAGGTATCCTGAAATCGCAAAGAAGGCGGTACTTGAGAACACCGGAACCGGGGGGCGCGCAGGCATATCCGAGGTTCTTAGGAAGGGGACGGTTGAAAGGGTATCATCAGAGAAGAGGATAGCCTCTGAGATAAGGAACGTTAACGAGTTCCTTGAGAAGCTGGCCAGGGACCCTGACTCCGTTGTCTATGGTAAGGTTGAGGTTATGGATGCCATTAACATGGGGGCCGTTGAGAAGCTCCTGGTACTGGACAGGGTTGTTAGCAGGGAGGACATTGAGGGCTACCTCGACATGGTTGAGAGCATGGGCGGTTCCGTGGTACTCATAAGCAGTGAACACGAGGGCGGAAAGCAGCTGGAATCACTGGGAGGCCTGGCAGGGATTCTAAGATTCAAGATCCAGTGACTTCATGGGGATTCAGAATGTTCAGGAGACTTGAGGATCGATGCAGGGGATGTGGAAACTGCCGCGAACTGAAATGCAGTGAAAACTGCACTGGCTGCAGGGCATGCCTCCTTGTATGTCCTGAGGACGCGATCCTGCCAGGGGAGCCTGAACCTAAAGAATATACGGTAGCAGTGAATGGGAGGGAGGTCAGATCAGGAGGCACAGTTGGAGATGCCCTGGAGGGGGCGGGCCTTAGAAGGACTATGATTCCGGCTGAGGGGGATGTATTCTCACCCTGCGGGTCCGGGGCCTGCCTTGCCTGCAGTGTATCCATTGATGGCTGCATCGCACCATCCTGTGTAACACCCCTCTCTGAGGGCATGGTCATAGAGACGGCACCGGAACCTCCACTCAGGTATGTGAGCAGCTTTGGTCCCCACACAGCCGGTGGAGTTGGAACTCCATTTTCTGAGAAGACAGGGGCTCCCGTTGAGGTGGTGTGCTTCACCCATGGCTGCAACCTGAGATGTCCCCAGTGTCAGAACAGTCAGGTTGCATTCACATCAGAGGGAAACCTGCTTGACCCCCATGAAACAGCAGGGATCCTCATGGGCCTTGAATCCATCTACAGGACCGGCACTGTCACCATATCTGGCGGTGAATGCACCCTCAACAGGACATGGCTCTCCACAACCATCAGGGCAATCAGAGAACTTAAAGGGGATGTTAACGTCCATGTTGACACCAACGGAACCATTCTTACCCCTGAATATCTGGATGAACTCCTGGATTCAGGAATGAACCGTATAGGGATTGACCTCAAGGGCCTCAGGCCTGAGACCTTCATGGAGATATCAGGACTGCATGATGAGAAAACCGCCAGGGTTTACCTTGATAATTCATGGAATGCATTCAGGTACCTTTCAGAGAACCACCGGGACATCTTCATGGGTCTGGGGGTGCCCTACAGCAGGTCACTCATATCCATAGATGAGCTCTCAGCCATGGCCTCAAGGATATCATCCATAAACAGGGACGTTCAGGTAACCGTCCTGGATTACAGACCCGAATTCAGGCGCAGGGATATTGAGAGACCATCTGAGGATGAGATGATGAGGGTGAAGGATGTGATGATTGATGAGGGCCTAAGGAACGTTGTGGTCCAGACATCAGCGGGTTTCAGGTGATCTGGAATGGATGCGCTATTCATAATGCATGCTTCACAGGATCCCGGGTCCATAATGGCGGCTGCATTCACTGTAGCTGCACTGACACCTCTCATGGCGGCTCTCATATCACGTATGAGGGATTCGAACCTCTACACTGATGTGAGGGGAGGAACACCACGGGGCACGGGTCTGGTGCCCTGGATTGTACTCTCTGTCTTCATGCCAGAGCCCCTGAGGTCACCTGTTGTCATCATGGGCCTCCTGGCCTTCATCGATGACCTCTCAGGAAGGAGAAGGATCCGTGACCTTCCAGTTGAGTGGGGTCAGCTCTCAAGGGGCCTTGGTATCATAGCGGTCACCATCCTCACATACCCCATCATGGGACCGGCCGCCCTCCTGGTGGCCCTCATGATACAGCCCCTTAACATTGCAGATATGCAGCCTGGTGTTGCATGCAGCCTGACAGTAATCATGTCCCTCCTGGCAGCAGCCATCGCATTCGCGGCTGGTTCAGACATCTACCTACCCCTCCTGGTACTGGCTGTATGCGCTGCCTACTCCCCCCTGGATTACCTGGGAAGGATAATGATGGGTGAGGTCGGAAACCACAGCTTTGCAGTGGCCCTGGGACTTGCATTCTACGTCGCCGGAGGCCCATGGTCAGTTCTCATGCTCTTTCTCACAGCCCCCCTCGTCACAGCCATCCTCAGGAGGGGGAACCTCACAGGGTTCCTTGAGGAGAAAATCGGAATTGAAAACCCAACCTTCGGCGACCTCTACATGGATGTAATGACTGGCGGAGGCCTGGGGGATCTTCTGAGGAGAATTTTACTTGGAAGAAGAAGTTTCAGGGTTGATAACCCGGTTTTAATCGCAGTGGGTGTGAGGAGGCTTCTCTTCAATCCGTATGCATCTCATGGATCAGAAAATCGGTGATTTAACCATCAGCTAAGTCGCCTTGACTTTATTATGGATACTATAAGTGCGAGGGCTATCAGAAAACTCACAGCAAAACCGAATATCCCGAGGAAGGGGAACCTCTCGAGTATGAGGGCCTCCCGGGGGATCGTGACCAGCGATGAACCTATTATGAGTGCCGATACGAGCATGGCAAGTGATATCCTGTTGGTTGACCGTTCAATCCGCACCGATATCTCGTCAAGGTTTCGGTGTTCCAGTTCCATCTTCAATTTACCCTCCTCCAGCTTCTGGAGGGCGCTTATCAGGCCACGGGGGAGATCATTCATTATGTGCTCCAGTTCAATGATGGCCGCCGGCACCTCATCAAGGTTCCTCAGGGGGTTGAGCCGGTTTCTTATCAGTTTATGGGTCATCTCCCATGCAACCTCAAGGCCATTGAACCTTGGATCAAGCCTCTCACCCAGGTCCTCCGCCATGCTCATGACCCTTGCAAGCAGCACGAAGTCACGGGGTATCCTTATTCTGTGCCTCCTTATCATACCAGGCATTGTGAACTCTGTGAGTATCTCCCCCACCTTCCTGACATCGGCACCATAGTAGCGGTCAAGGAGGTCTATTATGTCATACTTGACCTCCTCAAGGTCTGTCTCCTCTGTCAGGATGTTCATGTACCTCAGCTGGTTAACTATACCGTTAACATCATAGTTCATAAGGAGTATGAAAAGCTCTGCCAGTCTGTCCCTGAATGAACGATCAAGATGTCCCATCATCCCGAAATCGAGGAAACAGAGGACATTTCCCTTCTGGACGAGAATATTGCCGGGGTGGGGGTCCGCATGGAAGAACCCGTGTATGAATATCTGTTTAAAGTAACACCTGGCACCCCTCTCGGCTATCACCCGTGCATTGAATTTTATATCTGACTTTAAAATGTCTGTGAGCTTAACACCGTCCACATACTCCATGGTGAGTACCTTGCCTGTTGAGTACTCCCTGTAAACGTAGGGCGCGTAAACGGTCTCATCATCCATGAACATTGCACGGAATCTCTCCACATTGTTGGCTTCCTGGTGGTAGTCCAGTTCCTTTCTGATGGCCCTTTCGAATTCAGCCACTATCCCTGGCAGGTTGTAGTACCTCAAACCGGGGACCCTGTCATTGGCAAGCTTTGCAAGGTACTTCATCAGCATTATGTCGCTCTTCACGGTGTCGGCTATGCCCGGGCGCTGGACCTTCACAGCAACAGCATCACCATTCCTTAGACGGGCCCTGTGGACCTGTCCTATTGATGCCGATGCAACCGGTTCCTCCTGAAATTCAGCGAAAACTTCCTCCATGGGAACTCCGAGTTCAGATTCCAGGACCCTCTTCACATCCTCAAAGGGGAACGGTGGAGCCTCGTCCTGAAGCTTGGCCAGCTCCTCAGCCACCTCCCTACCCACAAGGTCTGCCCTTGTGCTCAGGACCTGCCCCAGTTTTATGAAGGTTGTTCCAAGTTCCTCAAGAACCAGCCTGAGACGTACATGGGCGGGTTCATGTACCTCCTCAGGGCTCTTTATATATAGTTTAAGGGTCTCGAAGAGCCTGTTTTTAAGGCCAACCGCCTCAAGGATATTCCCGAAGTGGTACTTGGTCATGACCCTTATGATCTCCCTGAGGCGACCCATGTCCGGCCTGTTATTATAGGGGCCTATGTTCATATTAATCACTTATTTAATGTATAATATTTAAATCTACTTTAAGACGATGTTTTTGCACTGAAATTTTTTCACAGATCATGTTTATGGAGCTGGTGATGATAATGAAGGCGCTTTTCACGGTAACAGGTCGCGGAATGGGAGGAGACGCCATAACAGCCCTTAATATAGCAGGCGCACTTGAAAGGAGAGGATTTGAATGCGAATTCGCACTTGACCACAGCGCACCGGGGATACTCTTCAGGAAGAGGGGCATTGAATGGCACCGCGTGAGGATACCCCAGGCAGGTGGCCATGCAGCAAGCAAAACTAAACTCCTCTCTGCAGCACTCAGGACCACCAGGGCAATCTATGAGACCTGGAGGCTCATAAGACGCATCAGGCCAGACGTGGTTGTAGGTGTAATAGGGGGAGGAGCCGTTGTGGGGTGCCTGGCAGCAAAGATTGCAGGCGTCCCTGCAGTCGGGATCCTGATAACACCCACCGATGCAAAGGTCTGCACAAGGCTTAACAGGAACGTGGCCCTGCCCGAGTCAAACCTCTTCGGCAGGGACATTGAGGGTGTTGAAAGTGTATACTCACCAATAAGTCATGATATAACCCTTGGCGACCCCGAAATTGCCTGCAGGAGGATGCCCCCACAGTTTGACCCTGACAGACCGACCATAGTCCTTTCATCGGGATCATCCCTCTTTAAGGCGATGGCTGAGGCCGCAGCGAGGCTGGCAGATTCAGGCATGGAGGCGAACATTACGGTGCTGGGCCACCCCCTGAGGGAAGAGTATCTCAAGATAATCGACCATGAGGGAATAATAAACCTGGGCTACATTGACTGGGTGAAGGACCTCTACAGCATCGCTGACCTTGCTGTACTCTCGGATGATGGTGTGATGGTCCATGAGGCCATCGCACTGGGGGTCCCTGTTGTGGCACTGAGGGGTGTCAAGTATGGAAGGTACCACAATATGGGGGCTGTATTCAGGGGCGCGGTCCTTGAGGCTGACCCTGAGGATATCGTGGAGGCTGTTTCAGCAGCACTTGAGAGGTCAGATGAGCTCCGGAGGGCTGCCAGAAAGTACAGTGGGGACGTGATGGGGGCTGCAGATAGAATTGCGGAGATCATAGAGGAGGAGGCATGCCGCAGACAGTAACCTTCAGGGTGCCATTGACTGCTTCAGTACCTTGAAAGGAACCTCATGAGCTTATATATGGAATCCGTGGAGGGGTGGGTCTCAACGAAGCCCTCAAACTCATACATGGACACACCGAGCCTCATCAGGAGGGAGAGGTAGGGCATGATGAGCCTTGCACCGGGCGCAACCGAGTATATGCCTGAAGGGCTGCCATCATCAAGGAGTCTGACCTTGCTGATCCCTGTTTTACCATCATTAACACCCCAGAATGACCCCGGTCCTGCAAGGCCGGGTATGACGGCTTCTCTCCCATCCTCACCAGGAATATCCACGAATCCGACATCGTATCTGAGGGAGATTGAGTAGGGGAGGTAACGGTAATCAACCCGCCTCTCAATACCTGCGGCGTTGAGCCCCGCCACCACACCCTCCATCCTTGCAACGGGTGTTGTTCCATGGCCCCCTGTAACATCACCGGCGGCATATACATTCTCACGTGAGGTCTCCATACGGTCATTCACCTTAACTCCTCCACGGGGTCCCAGTTCAAGGAAACCCTTCAGGAAATCCGAATTTGGTCTGAGGCCCGTTGCAAGCATTGGGAGGCCCTCTATGTAGCCTCCAGAAGTCTGAACACCGGATCCATCTATTTCTGTGGTTGATGTATCCTCCAGTATTCTGACATCGCTGAGGACCTTTTCTGAAACATAGTCCCTTATCAGGGGGTCCAGTTTACTGAGAAAACCGCTTCTTGATACTACCGTGACCTCTGATCCGAAGGAAGAGAATATGCCTGCAAATTCAGCTGCTATAACCCCACCACCGATTATAACGAGCTTATCAGGGATTCCGTCGAGGTCGAGGATGTCCCGGTATGTTATGGCTTTGCTGGCGCCTTCAATGGGGGGTATGAGGGGAGATGCTCCGGTTGCGATTATGAGTCTGTCATAGTCCAGCTCCTCCCCCTCAACGAGGAGCCTATCATCCTCAAACTCCGCCACCCCGTAAAGTATTTCAATACCGGCATCCAGGGTCTCCCTCTCGGTGACATGCCTTATACGTTCAAGGGTCCTCTTCACACCCCCTGCTATGCGGCGGTAGTCTGCTGAGCATTCAACATCCAGCACCCCAAGATCACTGAGTTGCCGGGCCTCCTCAAGGAACCTTGCAACGTCATTGAGGCCACATACAACCATACAGCCCTCGTTCAGGCATGTCCCACCAATCAGTTTCTTTTCAACAAGCATTACGTCCATGTCGAGGGCTGCGAGCTCCATTGCAGCGGCCCTTCCAGCTGGCCCTCCCCCTATCACAACACATCGCATATCAGACACCATGGTATTAATTCAATGGCATTGTTTCCCACAAATCTTTATATGTGACGGATCTTTATCTAAACATTAGTGTATTCTGACTTTAATCCTATTAATTTGGAGAGGGTTATTGAATGTGTATTGCAGCACCTGCTCAGATTATTGAAATTGATAGTGAGGATAACATTGCCACCGTTGACTTCGGTGGTGTGAGGCAACAGGTCAAACTTGACCTTGTGGATGATGTTGAGGAGGGCAAGTATGTTCTTGTTCACTCAGGCTACGCCATTGAGGTGATGTCTGATGAGGCGGCAAGGGAGTCCCTTGAAGCTTGGGATGAACTTCTGAAGGCCCTCGAAGAGGAGGACAGCCTGGAGCTGTGATCAACAGAGCCATTCCATTTATTTTTCTTTGATTGGTTTCGGAAAAGCCGAAAATAAAGAATTTAAGAAAAATAGGGTTTTTTCATTTTTCACGTGGTATACCATGATTTCTGCGGATTCCTATCTGTGATTTCTGATGTGGGTATGTCTATCATGAATATTATAGGGGGATAATATCCCCAGTATCCATTGTATGTCCTCATGATGCTATCCTCTATAGCTTAAAGGCCTGGGATCCCACTGGCTCCACTCACTCTTATGAAGACTATGTTGTTTGGGATAGTCCACCTCTCATCATTTATACGGTTTTAAGCTTTGATTTTCATGTTTCACGCAGGCGCTTGCCTTATTATCATAGTGCTATACAGAAGACACATTAGAGCAACCACCATGAAACCAATCATTGTAGTTGTAAATATACTTTCTTCAAGAGGAACCTTTGAGGTTAAAGAAATTAACAAACCCAAAAAATTGAACCCCACTGTAACTAAAACACTAATTAAAAGTTTTTCGGGCGATTTTCTAATATTAATATGAACGTAAGTTCCTTTTCCTTTCATCCAACCCAAAATAGCCTCTATTAAACCTAGTGTCATACCTACAACAAATATATCTAGTAATATTATCCACGAACTTATGGCACTTTTTGGCGGCATCAGTCCAGTACCTTCCATATATCTTGTAAGAGAGATAATGGTAGTTATTATGAATGCTATCAGTAAGCTGATTATAATTGGCTTATTTTCCATTTAGTACCCTCCCGTTATTTAATTTTAAAAAAATAAAATGCAATAGACGTCTTTTTACATGTGTATTTGTCTAGGCATCGTATTCTATATAATGGATCCTGTGGTCTTTCCCGATATAAGCTCTCACTTTTTTGAACGGAGGATGATAAGCAATGTAACACCAGTACTTTTTTGGCACGTATTTATTCCTAACTGAAATGATTATTGTACCTATTGTAACAGGCGCTAGGAATTGCCAGCACTTACCTTTAATGTTCTTCATTTCCTCATCAGTCAGAGTTCTGTTGTCTGTCTGCACATCAGAGGCGGTATCTGTCAGGTTATTTACGGGTTCTGATGAGGTGTTCTCGTTGCTTTGATCTGTTGATTATTTGTTTGATCTGTAGTTCCGTTAACTTGTGTTGGATTATTAGATCATATAACCAGTGTATATCTGCTATAAATCTCAGCGAACTCTTCTATATTCATTTCGATGTTCCCGAGGCTTGGATCTGCGAGTTTGATCGTGTCATTGGTGATTTCATTTATTACGGTGTAGTGTCCCGTGCCGTCTTGATGGTATCTTCTGGTGTCATTGATGTTGTGGTGGGGTCTGCGGAAACTCAAAGGGATTTTGATCTAGCTTTCGATATAACATTGTCTATCATGGATCCTACTGTCATCAGTATTAGGACCATGAAAAAGTATCCAATTAAGGCTATGAAAAAGAGTCCACCATGAGCAGATAGTAGTGTCCAGGTTGATGAAATATTGTGGTGAATCATCGATCTCAGTAATCCTCCCAGTAATCCTATGAATAAAGATACTATGGCTGTTATAATCATGTTAACCTCTTTTTCTTCCATCTTACTGAAATGTGCGATAAAGAATCCTGCCAGGATAACAAAGGACAATGCTAGAGGGAATGCCACTATCAAGGAGATGAGAAGCATTGACAAACCAATTAGCAGGACATATGCCCGTTTCATTTTTCACATACCTCCGAATAGATGTGTTTAGATAATAGAACTGCGTAGTTAAGCACTATCAGGGAGGGTAAGGTAGCCCATAAGCTTTCTGACGTGCTTTTAATTAGAGTGACGTCCATGTATCTTGAATAAAGAATGCCTATGATGTTGATTATGACAAGAGAAATGGCAGCAGTTAACTTGTTTCCCTCACATAATTCTAACAGACCCCCCAGGATCACACCATTAAGGAGGAGATAAATTAGAAATTGAAACTGTCCAGGACCATAGACTCTATAAAAAAGATCACTGAGGGGTAGATTTCCTGAAAATAAAAAGATAATGGTTGAGAGAAAAACAACCCCCAGAGCAATTGAACGGACATAAAATCTCTCTACGACCATTAAAACACCTCAAAGTTCATCTGTCAAGACGATACCTGTGAACCCACCTGTAAGACCTAATATATGCCCTCTTAAATCCAGGATTAACTTTATCACCATACCACTCAGCCCGTAAACTGTCATATACGCTTGGATACCACTCCAGATGAACTGCAAGAACTTACCCTTGATGTTTTGCATCTCTTCGTTGGTCAAAGTTTTACTTTTTGATCGTACGTTGGTTGAATTTACTTCTGTAACATTACCTACAGGTGCTGTTGTGGTTATACCATCATTGCTTTGATCTGTTTGATTATTTGTTTGATCTGTAGTTTTGTTAACTTGTGTTGGTTATTGGGATCCTTTATAACCAGTGTATATCCGCTATAAATCTCAGCGAACTCTTCTATATTCATTTCGATGTTCCCGAGGCTTGGATCTGCGAGTTTGATGGTGTCATTGGTGATTTCGTTTATTACGGTGTAGTGTCCCGTGCCGTCATTGATGGTATAGGCGATCATGTTTTCTTTGAGTTCAGATATGTTTAGTTTCATGCCGGTTGCGTTCACTCCCTTGGCCCTGGCGGCTTCCAGGAGGCCCTGCATGGTGGTCCCGTCCTCGGTTGTCCCGGCAAGGCCTGCGAGTTCATCCTCTGTGGTGTTCACTCCGAGTCTCTGGAGGACGGTGGCGAGTGCTGCGGGTCCGCAGGTGTAGTTCCTTGTCTGGAGGACCACACCCTCAGAATCCACTGTAACATTATGGGTCAGTGCACCCGTTACATCATCCCCCTGTGCTTCAAGGACTGTAAAGTTGTCTGCGCAGGCCGTGTCGTCCAGTGTGGAGTTTTCTGCAGCGGCTGAAGAGTTAACAGACACCGCGAGGAGGAGCACAGCCAGCAACAGGACATAAAAACCTCTCACCCTGGACACCTCCATTAACTTATAATAATTCTATACAAAAAACTCATATATATATTACGGATCAGCAATGACTTATTACGTTGGTTGAAGGCAGTAGGGTGCTGGGATTAAAAAATCACGCATACTTTAAAAATGGATAAAATGTCTGAGAGTGTCACGCTTCAAAGCAGTGAGCTGATCAGGGATCATGTTAATCCATGAAATACTTCAGATAATGATATTCCGCCATTTAACCAGATTTCTCATGGATTTTAAGCTAGGCCCTGTTTTTTCTCCACCATCAATGATCTCAGTATATTGAAACCCTCTTAACGCCTTCTATTTTAAGGAAATCCTTGAGCAAGCCTCCCGGTATGGGGGTTTCGGTTATTATTGTGAGCCTGGGTGTTTCATCGAGTTCAGGGTCCCCTGCATGGGCCTGCCTTATACTTATACCCTTATCTGCGATCAGTCTCGCTGCCGCCGCAAGTATCCCGGGGTTCCGGGCGTCGGCCTCTATCTCCACCACACCGAAGTCAAGTTCACCTGCAGCGTCCCGCAGAAGGGCTCCTGCCGGCATCATGCTCTCAAAGATGCCCCTCAGTTTCTCGTCCTCCAGTATGGTATTTGCTGTCGCCCTCACGGTCCTCCGGTCAACCCCCACAGCCCTTGCAAGGGCAACATCGCTTATCTCAACGTCGTCACAGTATATTTTGCCGTTTCTGTCTATTCTGAACCCGAGGTCTATGATCTTCCTGGCCACATACATGCGGGAGGGGTATCCCTCAAATCTGTGCTTTATCTGCTTCCACATACACTTCACCACATTGATGTACATTATTATACAGACAAGATTTAAATAGTACCTCCGTGTATATGTACTTTGTGGATACAGAGGTGATATGCATGTACAGGAGTGAATGTTTTTGGCATTACAGAACTGAAAAACCCGGTAAAGGAAAAGATAGAATTTAAAGAACCCTTTGAACTATTCAAAAGTATTTATTCTGAATACGACTCATCATTCCTTCTGGAGTCAATGGAAAGCGACACGGGCCTTGCAAGATACTCATTCATCGGATTCGAGCCTCGAATGATAATAAGGGCCCGTTCAGGTTTTATAGAAGTTGAACACGAGGGATCAAGGGAGGAGTTTGATACAGAAAACCCCTTTGAATTCCTGAGGCAGTTCACAAGACCCACTGGAAAATCCAGGGGCTTCTGCGGGGGCCTTGTTGGCTACATATCCTATCAGGCTGCAAGGTTCTTTGACAGGATCAACCTCAGCCCCGGAAACTTCCCGGACTTTGAATTCGGACTCTTCCTTGACGGTATCATGTTCAACCACCTCACAGGAGAATGCAGTTACATCAGCCTCAAGGATAACAGACTCCCGGAAATATCAGAACTGCTGCGTGAGGAAACCCCAACAGGGCACCTTAAATACAGGAGCATGGGGACCCTGTTCTCAAGGAGGAGATACCTTGGAATGGTGGAGGAGGCAAGGGAGAGGATAGCTGAGGGCGAAATATTCCAGGCAGTCCTCTCAAATGCCACTGACTACAGGCTCCGTGGTGACAGGCTTGCCCTCTACGAGGCCCTCAGGAGGGTTAACCCATCCCCCTACATGTACCACCTGAAACTTGGCAGCAGGGAGATAACAGGTTCAAGTCCTGAAATGCTCGTCCGTGTGGAGGATAAACAGATTGAAACCTTCCCAATCGCAGGAACCAGGCCAAGGGGGAAAACAACCCATGAGGATGAGAGAATAGCGGCGGAACTGCTGTCAGATGAGAAGGAACTTGCAGAGCACCTCATGCTCGTTGACCTTGCAAGGAACGACCTCGGGAGAATATCTGAGTTTGGCACGGTCCAGGTACCGGAGTACATGACCATAAGGAGGTTCTCCCATGTTCAGCACATCCTCTCCCATGTAACCGGCAGACTCAGGAAGGGTATGGATGCCCTTGATGCCCTTGGCGCGGTCTTCCCGGCGGGTACAGTGAGCGGGGCGCCAAAAATAAGGGCAATGGAGATAATAGAGTCACTTGAGGGGGTGCCGAGGAATGCCTACGCCGGTGCCCTGGGCTATCTCTCACTGAACGGTAACGCAGACTTCGCAATAACCATAAGATCCATGGTCGCTGAGGGGTCATATGGAAGAATACAGGCAGGGGCAGGTATAGTACATGACTCCGTACCTGAGAGGGAATACGTGGAGTGCCAGAACAAGGCCATGGCGGTCCTTAAATCAATGGAACTGGCAGGTGAGGGCTTTGATTCTGATGAACCTCATTTATCGCCAGGAGGTAATGGTCGTGATCCTGATAATTGATAACTATGACTCATTCACCCATAACCTCTACCAGCTTGCAGGGGAGATCCTCAGGGATGATGGGATGGATGAGGAGATAATGGTCCTCAGGAACGATGAGGCCAGGATATCAGATCTTAGGGCCCTGGATCCAGAAAAGATAATCATATCCCCGGGTCCTGGCAATCCTTCAAGGAGGAGTGACTTCGGTGTTTGCATGGATGTGATAGGGGAATTCAGGGACAGGCCCCTCCTGGGGGTATGCCTTGGACACCAGGGCATATTTCACGCCTTTGGCGGAAGGGTTGACCAGGGGGAACCGGTCCATGGAAAGATAGTTGAGGTATTCCATGACGGATCAGAACTCTTCAGGGACGTTCCAAATCCTTTCAGGGCAACCAGGTACCATTCACTCATATGCAGACCCGAAGACACACCCGCCGATATAGAGGTAACTGCTGTGACATCAGATGAAATTATAATGGCCATAAAGCACAGAGAATATCCAGTCTACGGGCTGCAGTTTCACCCGGAGTCAGCCGGAACCCCAAGCGGAAGAACCGTCATTAGAAATTTCCTCAGGATGTGAACACATGCTCAGGGATATTATAAGGTCAAAGAAACTCGAAGTTAAGGAACTCATGAAAAAAACACCCCTCAGCATCCTAAGGGATGATATAACAGTCATGGACGAGCCAGTGAGCTTTCCAGCTGCAGTGGGAGGAGGCAAAGTATCTCTCATATGCGAATACAAGAGGGCATCACCATCACTGGGCAGAATATCAGGGAGGGGCCTTGAAGAGATGATGGAGGTATACCGGGACCTCGCCGATGCAGTATCCATAGTAACCGACGGCAAATACTTCAACGGCTCCCTGGATCTACTGACCAGGGCCACAGATTACGGTAAAGCCCTGCTCATGAAGGACTTTCTGGTCGATGAGTACCAGATCTACCATGCAAGGGCATCAGGGGCATCCTCGGTTCTCCTAATCACAGGAGTATTCCCTGACCTTGAGGCAGGGATTCAAAAATGCAGGGAGCTCTCAATGGAGCCACTGGTTGAGTGTCACACATCACTTGACATCTTCAGGGCCCTTGAAGCAGGTGCAGAGCTAATAGGTGTGAACAACAGGGACCTTGAAACCTTCGAGGTGGACCTTGAAAGAACCCATGCACTGGCACCCCTCGTACCCGATGAACTCATACTCGTATCAGAGAGTGGTGTCAGGGGCCCCGAGGATGCTGAGATACTGGCAGGTTACGGTGCAGATGCTCTGCTCATCGGCACAGCACCCATGTCAGCCCAGAACCCACGGGAACTCCTTGAGGAGATAATAGATGCGGTGAGCCAGTGCAGGGACAGGAGAAGAAGGTACACGGGGGATGAATTCTTTGAACAGTTCGCATGAGTCCCTGGCAGATTTACTCGTAAAGATCTGCGGTATAAAAAGGCCAGAGGACGCAATACTGGCAGATAAACTTGGTGCTGACCTCCTGGGCCTCATACACATAGAAAGATCTCCCAGACACCTCACAGGAGGTGAACTGGAGGACATCCTATCACTCATACCTCCTGAGAAGGCCGTGATCGTCCTTGAACCCTCCGATCCAGTGGAGGTGGCTGAGGTCATTGAGAGAACAGGTGTGGAGAGAATCCAGCTCCACTCCATCTCATGTGAAGATGCCAGGGGCATAAAGAGGGTACTCACTGAAAACGGGTTTAATCCAGGGATAACAGTCGCAGTCCCACCGGAGCCCGGTGCACTGGATGTTCTTGACCACATCCCATGTTCATGTGTCCTGCTTGATTCCAGCTCCGGTGGTAGAACAGGGGGGACGGGGAGGATGATTCCACCCGAACTGGCCCTCGGGATGCTCCGCCTCATAAGAAGTCATGGGAGCGCACCTGAGGTGGCCCTTGCAGGGGGCCTTGGACCATCCACTGTGAGGCTTAACCCTGAATACTTACTGGAATTCGATTGTCTGGACTTCAACTCTGGCATTGAGGCTGCACCGGGGATAAAGGATCATGCAATGATGTTTGAACTCATGGAGTGCATGGGGAGGATGGGAGGACTTCAGAAACCGTCCAGGTTACAGAGAGGTGAGTTATCATGATAATGGATGGAAAATTCGGTAAATATGGAGGCATATTCGTGCCGGAGCTTCTTATACCGGCACTTGAGGAACTTGAGAGGGCCTTCCTCCATTACAGGGATGACAGGAAGTTCATGGCTGAACTCGAGTACCATCTACGGGAGTACGCTGGAAGGCCCACGGGCCTTTACTATGCCCGGAACCTGTCAGAGAAACTCGGATGCAGGGTGTACCTCAAGAGGGAGGACATGCTGCACACAGGGGCCCACAAGATAAACAACACCATAGGCCAGGCTCTGCTCGCAAGGTACATGGGCAAGACCAGGATCATAGCCGAGACAGGGGCAGGGCAGCACGGGATAGCCACCGCCGCCGCTGGGGCCCTGTTTGGAATGGACGTTGATATCTACATGGGCACAGAGGATGTTGAGAGGCAGAAGCTCAATGTATTCAGAATGGAGGTATCAGGTGCGGAGGTCATACCGGTCGACTCAGGTTCAAGGACCCTTAAGGATGCCATAAACGAGGCCATGAGGGACTGGATTAGCAACGTGGATGACACCCACTACCTCATAGGTTCCACCATGGGCCCCCACCCCTACCCGACCATGGTGAAGCATTTCCAGAGCGTCATAGGGAGGGAGGCCAGGGAACAGATACTCGAAGTCGAGGGTGAACTTCCAGACACGGTTATAGCCTGCGTTGGAGGCGGAAGCAATGCCATAGGCATATTCTCTGCCTTCATGGATGATGATGTTGAACTCATAGGTGCAGAGGGGGGTGGAGAAGGTATAGAGTCAGGAAACCATGGAGCCACACTCTCTGCGGGCTCAGAGGGAATCCTTCATGGCTCATTATCATACGTCCTTCAGGATGGGGATGGTCAGATAAATGAGGCACATTCTGTCTCAGCTGGTCTGGATTATCCGGGTGTTGGACCAGAACACGCCCATCTCATGGATACAGGCAGGGCAAGGTATGAGCCGGTAACAGACACCGAGGCACTCAGGGGCTTCAGGCTCCTCTCAAGATATGAGGGTATAATGCCAGCCCTTGAGAGTGCCCATGCAATAGCCTGCCTTGAAAGGTACGCTGAGAAACCTGAGAACCGGGGAAAAACGGTCATCGTCAATCTCTCAGGAAGGGGAGATAAGGACATGTTCATGGTTGCTGGTTTGCTGGGGGTGGGTGTGTGATTGCTGATGTGTTCATGGTTGCTGGTTTGCTGGGGGTGGGTGTGTGATTGCTGATGTGTTCATGGTTGCTGGTTTGCTGGGAGTGTGATTGTAATGTCAGGAGCTAAATCAATGAGTTATGCTGAGATGTTCAGACGGGCGGATGGCTGCGCCTTCGTCCCCTTCGTGGTTGCAGGTGACCCTGATATGGAGACATCCATTGAGATCATAAGGACACTTGTGGATGCAGGGGCCGATGCCCTTGAGGTAGGCTTCCCATTCTCTGACCCAATAGCAGATGGTACAAGCGTTCAGGGCGCTGATCTGCGGGCCCTCAGGGCAGGCATGACAACAGAGAAGTGCTTCCAGCTTATAGAGAGGGTCAGGGAATTCACTTCCATACCCATAGGCCTGCTGGTATACTACAACCTGATCTACAGGATGGGTGTTGATGAGTTCTACCGGAGGGCTGCAGAAGCAGGGGTCACAGGGATACTTGCAGCGGATCTCCCCCCTGAGGAGGCCTCAGATGCCCTCAGGGCCGCTGAAAAATATGATATAGATCAGATATTCATAGTTGCACCAACAACCGGTAGTGAACGCCTCAAAAGGATCTCTGAGGTCTCATCAGGATTTCACTACCTCGTCTCGGTGATGGGGGTCACCGGCGCAAGATCAAGGGTTGAGGATGCAACCATCGAACTCATAAAAAGGGTGAAGGCTGAGGGAAGTCTGCCGGTAATGGTTGGATTCGGCGTATCAAGACCCGAACATGTGAGGATGCTGAGGGATGCAGGAGCCGATGGAGTTATCGTTGGAAGCGCCATCATAGACGTGATATCCGGGAACCTCGGCGACAGGGAGCTTATGCTCCAGAGGATCCATGAAATGGTGGGCACTCTGAAAGCCGCAGGAGGATCAGGATGAAATTCAGGAGGATGATCTCTGAAATAATGGACTTCAGGAACCTCAGTGAGGATGAGGCCTACAGTCTGATGGAGATGATAATGGCCGGTGAACTTGATGATATTAAGATAGCCGCAATTCTAACGGCCCTTGCAATGAAGGGGGAAACTGTGGATGAGATAACAGGCTTTGCCAGGGCCATGCGGGATAAATCCCCCAGGGTCAGGGTTTCAGGGTCCCATGAGGTAGTTGATTCCTGCGGGACCGGAGGCGACAGTTTCAGGTCATACAATATAAGCACAGCAGCCGCCATTATAGCAGCTGCTGCAGGTGTAAGGGTTGCAAAGCATGGTAACAGGGCGGTCACCGGGTCATGTGGGGGTGCAGATATACTCGAGGCTGCAGGTGTGAACATAGAACTGGATGCAGCTGCAGCTGCGAGGTCCCTCAATGATGTGGGCATCTCATTCATGTTCGCACCCCTATTCCACAGGGCAACTGCCAGGGTGACGGCAGTGAGGAGGTCCCTGGGCTTCAAGACGGTGTTCAACATACTGGGACCCTTAACATCCCCTGCTGCAGCGGGAATACAGCTTCTGGGGGTATTTGACCCTCATCTTGTGGGTCCGGTTGCTGAGGTGCTCAGGAACCTCGGAACACGCCGTGCAATGGTTGTTCATGGATTCGATGCTAACCTCAACCCTGCCCTGGATGAGATATCAACCGCTGGCCCCACCCTGGTGGCGTTCCTTGAGGATGATGAGATCAGGATTGATAGACTGATGCCCCCTGACTTTGGAGTTGAGGTGGGAGAACTTGAACATCTGAGGGCAGGGTCAACCACCGCTGAGAACCTGGAGCTGTTCATGGATGTCCTCAGGGGACGTGATGATACGCCTGAACAGAAATCAAGACTCGATATAGCCCTTGCAAATGCCGGGGCCCTTATCTACCTTGCAGGCCTGGCTGATACACTGCCTGATGGAACAGAGACTGCAAAAAGAACAGTTAAATCTGGAGCTGCCCTGGAGCTCCTGGAAGAATTTGTATCATACACAAGGAACCTGCAGTCTTGAATTCTCAGATATCCGATATAAAAAGGTGGATGGGCCCGCTGGGATTCGAACCCAGGGCCTCACGGTTATCAGCCGTGCGCTCTAACCACCTGAGCCACGGGCCCATATTAAGAATCAGTGGGGTGATTCCAACTTTTGGAGTTACTCCTATATATGCTTTTCTGTGGTTCTGGAGACACACCCCTTCATGGAGTGGTGTCACCAGCCCATGCGGCTTCAATTATCCCGAGGATATCAAGGGCGGCCTCTTCGGGGTCATGGTTTTCCACTATGCTGACCACTGAGCCCAGGACTGCTGAACACACGAACATGGACGTCCTGAGCATTTCCATATGCTCCCTGAGGCTCTCCGGGCTCTCTCTGACCCTCATCTTTGAGTCGGCCATTCTCCTCCCAAGTATGCTCTGAGGATCCGATTCAAGGATTACAATTATGTCGGGGGATATGATGTCAACAGGGAGAGAAATAAGGTAACCCAGGGGTGAGCGGTCGAGTCCATGGAGATCCATCAGCACGTAATCCAGTCTCCTTATCCTGTGGGCTGCTTCAAGCCAGATAAGGTGTTGCTGGTTCATGGGGAGTTTGAAGAGGTCCTCCAGGGTTTCTGCAAGGTTCCACTCACCTGCGACCCGGAGCATCAGTTCCCCATAGTTTATGTAGGTGTGTCTCACCATCCCTGATAGGATCCTGCATACGGTTGTTTTACCGGTACCCGGCACTCCAACAACCGCAACGGTCCTGGGGACCCCTTTCATGAGTTTGAGGCTCTATTTATTCACCATTTCACTTATGGCATCGGCCATCATGTGGCCTTCAACTGTGATCTCGGCCCGGTCAATTCCCTCAACCTGTTCGGCGACGTTCCTTGCGTCCATCGCCATCCTCGCAGCACTCATACATCCAGGGTTTGTAGGCCGGATGGTTATCTTTGCTATGGTTTCACCCTTCTCTTCGATTTCAATGTTCTCAACAAGACCCATCTCCACGATACTTATGCCCATGTGTGGGTCTGCAACCTTCTTGAGAGCTTCCTTAACCTTTTCCAGGAGTTCTTCTGACATTATTATTACCTCAGATGCTATTTTGATAATCACTGTAGTGATTCTCTATTTTTAAGCTAACCCTATTTAAAAGTGTTCCTTTCCCCGCAATCTAAATAGGGAAGCAAAGCCATTAAATAGGATATCAAGGCGATATTAACCAGTCCTTCGCCTAACTCTGACAGCCACACCCCTTTCAGCCCTCACCATTTCATCTCCGCTGAGCACAGCCCTCCCTACACCTGCAACTTCTCCTCCATGTACTATGACCACCTCATCACCGGGTATGATTCCCGTGTCGGCGTCGGAAACACCAGGGGCAAAGAGTGTGTTGCTTTCAAGGTTGAAGTCTATCTCAACCCACTTCACTCCCAGCATGTAAAGGGACCTTCCACCCTCGGGTGAGAGTGAGATGAGCCCACGGTCCATCATGAAGGTGCCTATCTGGGTGCCGTCGGATTTGAGGATCTTTCTATGGTATCTTCCGGTGACCCGGCAGTCCTCAGGTATAATCCTTTCTCCGCCAGGTCCGAACTGGTACACTGCAACCGAACGAAGCATGTGCAGCAGCCTCTCCCTTGGTGGGATCTTTTCATAACTCTTAAGTTCCCTCTTAAGTCTCTCCAGGGCCTCAGGCGAGGTGGGCCGTGATTTCATGCTGGTTGCTGTGAAGGAGTCAAGGTACTCCATGCATACCTCAAGGTAACCTCCATCCACGTGGGCTATGACATCAAGGTCACCCACATATTCCCTTAGGACATCTCCCACCAGTTTCTTTTCCTCATGGGACCACTCTCCAATGGTTGAAACGTCATAGGATGAGATGGGGTAGGTGTTTTCGAGTTCCCGGGGGCATATGCCGAAGGGTGATGTCAGTATAAGCTCCTGGAAGCCTCTAGTGACTCCTGTGAATTTTCTGTGGGACCTTGAGGTTGAGTAGGGCTTCTTCATGCTGCAGGGAAGCACCACAACAACATCTCCCAGGGGCCTCATTAACCTCATTCTCTCCCGCCACCTGACAGCCTCGGGACGGTGGAGGGATTCCTCAATTGAACATATGACCTTCATTCTATCAACCTTTATCACATCATATTCATGCAGCGCCTATCCGCAGTTCAGACAGTACAATAAGCTTTCGACAACGTTATACATTTTCACCGGTAGAATCCTTTTTAAGTGCATATTAAGTGCCTTTCAACCATTTTACGCCTGTTAATTCGGCGACATCCTTTTTAAGGGCGACGAGGTCCTCGGTGTTCAGTTTCTTCACATCATCCTTTCCGGTGATCCTGGCAAAGTCGGCAATCTCAGCCGTTGAAACCTTTATGAAGTTTTCAAGTCCTTCAATGGCCCTCTTCAGGTCCATGTGTTTCAGCAGGTCAGGATCATGGGTTGTTATCCCTGTCGGACACTTGCCGGTGTGGCATAACCTGTGCTGCTGACAGTTGAGGGCTATGAGTGCCGCTGTACCTGTGTAGACAGCATCAGCACCCAGGGCGAGGCACTTTGCCATGTCGGCGGCTGTCCTGAGACCCCCACCCGCAATGAGGGACACCCTATCGCCATGACCCTCATTGATGACGGTCTTAACGGCCCGCGGTATGGCTGCGATGAGGGGGATGCCTGTGTTGTCCCTTATATGTGGGTTAACAGCTCCAGTACCCCCACCAAAACCGTCAAGACTTATAAAATCTACTCCAGCATCAAGCAGGGCCTTAATGTCATCCTCCACGTTGCCACACCCTATCTTGGCACCTATGGGTGCCCCTCCACTCATTTTTCTGAGCTCGTTGACCTTCTCTTCGAGTTCCATCTGATCACGTATATCATGGTGGTGTGCAGGCGAATATGACCCCTCACCGGGGGCCAGCCCACGGACCCTTGCCACATCCGGGCTTATCTTGTCTGGAGGGAGATAACTTCCTTTACCCGGATATGCACCCTGACCAAATCTTATCTCTATTGCAGCAGCACCCCTGAGCACATCCTCGGTGATACCGAACCTTCCGGTGGAATACTGGATTATGAGGTAATCGCCTGCCTTTTCAAGTTCCCTCTGCAGTACTCCACCTTCACCCGAGTTGAATCCAATCTTAAGTCGGTCTGCAACGGATGCAATGGCCATGCGGGTCTTCTCTGAAACCGCCCCGTAGCTCATACCACTTATTATTATGGGGGATCTGAGCTGCATAGGTCTTTTTGATTCAATTCCGATGATTACATCAGTTTTAACCAGGTCCTCTGCATTTAGGGGGATTTTTGAAACCTGTGCTGGAAGGAAGTGTAGATCATCAAGTCCCAGGGGCAGCCTCTTCTCGGATCCCATGGACTCAACAGGGACCTCCCCACTATGGGCTATCCTTTTTATCTGGACTATTTTGAGATATTCACGGTCATCCTCGGATCTTCTCTGTCTTCTCATCCTTATGCCATTCAGTGATTCTGTGTTACAGAAGTAAAGCTCCCTGAGACCATACTCCCGGTATATGGGGCATGATGCACAGAGGCAACCCCTCTCCTCAACCTCATACCTGCTGCTCCTGCCTTCACAGAAGAAAAGTTCACCATCCCCATGATCAGGATAGCTGGGACAATCGGGACACAGACATTCCGTTTTTCTGTTTATATAACCCCCTCCCGCTGGTACTGTAACCTAATATGTGGATACTGGTTAAAGTGGTTTCCTTTTTTCACAGAGTTAGAAGGAGCTTATATTTCCAGGAGATTCCTGTGACATCCCCAGTTCCAGGGGACATTCTGATGGCTATTATGGAGCCCTTTAAGTCTCCAGGACTTATAGGTGTCCCAGAAGCTCTTCATGAAGCCTTTTAAGCCTTTCTATTGAAGGGTGGTCTGCTCCAAGGCGATCAGACCATTTTTTTATTACAAAATCAATACCAACTTCATCAGAGCCATTTATGAGGTTATCTGCATGGGCAACAATCTTCTCCTCGAGGGTTCTTGGCATGTAATCTCCAGGGGGAAGTCCCAGGGCCTTTGCCTCCTCAGGGGGTATACCTGCCCCCACGTGTCTTTCAACTATCCTCACAACTTCGGGGGGGTAACCAAATCCTTCAAGGATGCGCGCACCCTCCACGGCGTGTTCAACACCGCTGGTCCTGCAGCGGCCTATATCATGAAGAATGGCTCCCTCCTCCACCAGCTTCATGTCAACCGGGAGGTCACGTGATAACTCGAGGGCCTTTTTTCTGACGGCTAGGGAGTGGTTTATCACCCACTCTGGACATCCAACAACCCGGAGTAAACGGATGCTCAAGGAGACACCACTATGATTGATCAGAATCAGGAGTATGTACGGGAAGTTTATTGTTGAGGTTTTTATGGAGTCGAATCCGCTGTTCTAGGAGTTTATTGTTGTGGTTTTTATGGAGTCGAATCCGTTATTCTCATAGAGACTGAGTTCGTCCTTTATCTCCTGTATTATTTCAGAGTTATCCATGAACTCCATTTTTGAACCACATTCAGGGCATGTGAAGTTTTCTTCTGTGGCCTCATCAAAGGTGAATCTGTAGTGCCCATTTACACATACAAAGAACATGTTGTTTTCCTCAAACTCAAGGGCTTCCCTCAGCTTTCTTACTATCTCGCTGTGCTTCCTTTTTATCATCTCTGTAACCTTCTCAGGCTCAAATTTCCAGGTGTAGGTGTACCACTGTGTTTCGGGGTCCTTGCTCCTCTTGTAACTTGCCACACCTGCATCATAGAGCCTGTAGAGTATCCTCCTGACTATGTTGAGTTTAAGCTGTGTTTTCTCTGATATCTCCTCATCTGTTACCTTGCCCTTCATGAGGCACTCCAGAACTGGTATGGCCTCTTCCTCTTCTTCTTCAGTGATAACTTCATGGATCAACTCTTGTAACACCTGCTCATCAATCAATTGAAATCCTCCAGCTTGAGAAATAACTGCATACCGGGTATGCTGATCATCAAATTTTTTTTGAGTGCACTCCAATTTATGTGCTTAATCTTATTTAAAATTTTATAAAGGGGCCAGTTTAATACGAAAATTGTTCATGATATGACTGTTATCATGGAGGTCTTACAATAACCGCCGGTGTGTGTTCAACCGAGGATAGCATCTCCACTGTGATATTCCCTGGTCTGTCCCTGAATTCCCTGGCCATATCATAGACCGTTGCCCTCTCTGTATTCCTGCGGTGGTATTCCTCTGCAGCTGATGCAACCTCAAGGAGCACCTCCAGTTTCACGGGCCTTGAGGATGCAAGGGGTGTGGGCCAGGTTCTTCCAGAGAACCGCCCTGCAAGGTAACCCAGGAATCCTGTATCTGACCTTATGCCGGGCACTGCAAGGGGGAGGGAGGTGAAGTATCTTCCAAGTATACTGTAGGTTGCATCGGTATCGATTATAACCGTGGTAACATCTGCACCGAACCTCCGCAGGATCTCACCAGCAATAAAATTTGCCACCCCAGATGGGTTTTCAGGTAGAAGTGAAACAAGGGTCCCCGGCACATTACTCAGATCAATACCGGCCTCGGAAGCCGGCTTAAGGGCGTGTTTAAGTCCATAGTATCTCAGGACAACCTCCTTATGGGCCCTTGCCTCGGGTGGCAGTCTTCTGAGGTTCATTATGGTCCTCCTCTTCATGCCGAGGATCGGGCCCAGGAGGTAGCCCCAGATGTACTTTGACCAGATATCTGCCAGCAGCACTGCAGTTATGGATGGTTCGAAGCGGGATTCATCGACCAGGTTTCCCTGGGCAACCGAGACCGGTGTCTCTGAGATGACAAGAAAATCTCCATCCCGGGCAAGCTCACCGGACCTCTCTATGATCTCTGAGAAACCTGCGCCTGGTTCTATGTAACCCGTCACCACGGGCACTGTCCTGTACTCAGGGGACATTTTCATCTGGCCTTCACTGGTGGTGCCCATACCTTGAGGTCTATTCCCTCTATGACAGCCCTTCTACCCTCCAGCTGGACAACCACCCCTGAGTGGACCTTCTGCATCATGCAGTGGGCTGGCAGGAAACGCACGGTTTCACCGATATTTGGCAGCTCACCCTCGATCACACCCTCAAAGCCACCAACCATGCAGACTCCGATGTCCCTGTATTCAAAGTCATCCATGCCGAGGCGGTGACATGGTCCAACGATGTGCACGGTTATGAGGCCATGGTTCTCATCCAGTATCTCTGCAAAGTGGGTTATTGGACATCCAAGGGGTCTGTATCTAATTATATCCCCCTTCCTCAGTTCAGTGGACGTGAATGGGAAGAGGATCTCCCGGCAGGAGCCCTCATCGGGCAGCGGTTTCAGTATGAAGTCGGCCTCGTATCCGTCAAGGACACCGAAGATCTTCTTCTCCTCCTCAAGGAGTTTCTCCTCCTTAAGGATGTCCTGGAGTCTTTTCAGGTTATCTGCAAAGAGTTCCTGGTACATGAAGTGGCATCTGTCGATCTCAGCCCTTCCCTTGAGCAGAGCGGCCGCATACTCATCACACCTTGCATAGCCACAGATCCCGCAGTTGTATCCTGGGAGCAGAGCAGTTACCTCTTCTTTAAGGGATTTATCCTGGGACATCTGAAAGATCCTCTCCTCATTCTCCTTCGTAGGTCTGGAAGCCGTCTATTCTCCTGAGTATTCCCCTGTGGTGCTTCTTGTTAACCCTTGTCTCACCGACACAGAGTGTGCACACTGCCAGGGGTGCTGAGTGCCGGAGCTCCTCGTTTTCAAGGGAAACCTCCCTGCTCTCGATCATCTCCTCTGCAAGTTCCATGCATCCCTGCCCGCTGAGGCCATTGGCCTCTATTATCTTTGCTGAGGGGTTAACCTCCAGTATGCGCTCCCTGAATATCTCCCTCTCTGCCTGGGATATCATGTCTCCCTTGGTCACCACCGCGATATCGGCGGTTGAGAGGAAAGGACCAACCTTAAGGGGAGTGTTTGGCCCGCTGGTGGCGTCTATGACACATACTCCCAGACAGTTCTTTGTGTAGGGGGCGCAGCGGTGACATAGCCCGGCTGTTTCGACGATCAGGAAGTCTGACTCGTTCTTCTCAGCCCACTTTATCATGTCGTCTATGTTGTAGATGGCGTAGTGGTCCGGGCACATGTCCATTGACAGGCCAACCAGTGTTGGCACCCCGACCTTCTCAAATTTCTTATCGTCGTCGGTGTAGAGGCAGTCTATCTTTACAACGGATGACTTCAATCCCCTTGATTTGAGGCTCCTGAGGGTGTGCATCAGCACCGCTGTTTTTCCAGATCCAGGTGTTCCGGCAACAATTACCATTCTCATAGGTTTCACTTCTCTCTCCTGAATTAGGCCTTATCCTTCAGATCCATATCTTACTGGGACTCATTTATTATTTCGCTCAGGTCTATGTCCTCAACCAGCTCCCCCCTCCTGACCTTTTCACGGAGGCTGAGCATTAGTTCATCTATTTTGTTCAGTTCCCGGGATATTCTCTTCTCCTGGGGGGTGGTGGTGACTATCTTCTGCATACCACCGTGCTTCATGACGATCCTCTTATCGGTCATGAGTGCAAGTACAGGGTCATGGGTTACAACAAGGACGATCTTTCCATGACCTGCCAGCACATTGAGGGCGTCGTGTTTCCTTATACCCGCATTCTCAATTTCGTCTATGAGTACAATGGGGGAGTCACTTATTATCGCCACGTCTGCAACCATCAATGCCCGTGACTGACCCCCGCTGAGTATTGTGAGGTCATGCTCCTTTTTGATGGGCTCTCCTGTGAGGGTGTTTGCAAGTTCAATGACGCGGTCCACACACTTCTCACTGGCGCCCCTGCACTTGGCATGAAGGCTCAGGAAATCTCCTACAGTCATATCGGCCAGGAAGTTCATGTTCTGTGATAGCTGGGCGACCATCTTTTTCCGGGGATTTGTTCGGTCCTCATAGCTTGGCTCTTCATCGTTCACAAGGATCTTCCTCTTTGAGAAGGTGTCCATCTGGGCCAGCTGTTCAATATCTCCTATAAGTGAACTTTTACCACTGCCTGTGGGACCAACAACTCCAAATATTTCACCCTTCTTTATTTCAACCCGCTCTACGGGCTCCTTTTCTCCGAACTTATCATAACCGCCGATTACAGTAATTTTCTCTATCATTAAAGATTCACCTTTCCGAGAGTGTCTCCCCTCAAGCCTCTGCGTATTGTTTCAAGGGCTGTTATCTCTTCAGGGGGTATGTTTCCAAGGTTAACATCTGGTCCAATCTTTAAAATGAAGTAAACCTGCTGACTTTTCTGAGGCGCCTCCCATATTATCCTGTCCATGGGGAGTCTGTCAGTGAGGTGGTTGAATTCGTCCTCCCTTATGTTTCCCCTCTCATCGTATATACCTATGTTCTGTCCGCTCTCACGGGCCTCCATGAGAACCATTGATGCGCCTGCCCTGAGGTCAGCCCTCACAAGTCTGACCCTATCATCGGGTTCGAGGAGCCTGTCCCTTTCAGGGTCCTTTTTACCGACCTCTGATATGACCATGAATCCCTCATCGACAGCCATTTCAATGAGCCGACATTTTTCTTCAGTTTCAATTTCCACAGTCCCGTTGGATATCTCAAGTGTTTCAAAGCCAAGGCTACGGGCCTCCTGGAAGTATTCCTCCACTTTATCGTTGAGGTGGGCTATCTCGAATAGCGTGCCCCCTGGATAGGGTTCCACATCGAATGACCTGTACATATCTACCTTTTCCTTTACAGTGTCGCGTCTGTGGAGGGGGAGTGTTCCCCATCCAAACTTTATGAAGTCAACGTAATCTGATGATATCTCCATGAGGTCACGGGCGCTCGCGGGACCCATTCCCTTATCAAGAACCATGGTTATTCCATTTTTTCGAGGTTTCCCACTCCTTGGGGGGGTGAGAAAATCAAAGGCGTTCATAGCATCACCTTCTGTTTGAGTCAGAAATAACGGGATCCATATTAATTAGGATTCATATGTTTACTACCTTTATAAAAATTTTTCCTATACCTGCCATAAATATATCCAAATATAATTTGAGATCAGGTATATATAAGTAGGTGGTGTTTTTCATGGAGAAGAAGATATGCTACTTTGAGGAACCAGGTAAGGAAAATACAGAGAGGGTCCTTGAACTTGTAAGGGAGAGGGCTGACCAGCTCGGAATCAGGGATTTTGTTGTGGCATCTGTTTCAGGTGAGACAGCCCTGAGATTATCTGAAATGGTTGAAGGTAACATTGTATCAGTAACCCATCATGCAGGTTTCAGGGAGAAGGGTCAACTTGAACTGGAGGACGAGGCAAGGGATGCGCTCCTTGAGAGGGGTGTGAATGTTTATGCGGGTTCACATGCCCTCAGTGGCGTTGGAAGAGGGATATCAAACAGGTTTGGTGGTGTCACACCCGTGGAGATAATGGCTGAAACCCTGAGGATGGTCTCCCAGGGCTTCAAGGTATGTGTTGAGATAGCCATAATGGCTGCAGATGCTGGCCTCATCCCCGTTGATGAAGAGGTTATAGCCATAGGTGGGACAGCATGGGGTGCTGACACCGCCCTTGTACTCACACCCGCCCATATGAACAGTGTATTCGACCTCAGGATCCATGAGATAATTGCCATGCCCAGGCCATAACTTTTTCATAACATGTCATGATGGGGGGTCCCGCCCAGATTCATGATATTCATGGCCACGTGGACCATCAATAATTTTATTTTGCCCCAACCTTGAGCCGGTATTTTCTGAGGTCACAGAAATTGATTTTTAATTTTGAATGTGAGCCATGGCTCCATCGGTGCCAGATTAACCGTTGCTTTTAAATATGTCTTATCACAATAACATATTTCATAGATAAGTGTGGGGGTAGTAATTGAAATTCATTAACGATGCCATAAAGGAATCTGAGAAAAGGGAAAAGCCATCTTCCAGCTCAATGAATTCAGAAATTGACAGGGAGCTCCGGGAAATAATTGAAAATAGCAGAGCCAAGATATACGTTGTTGGGACCGGCGGGGCGGGCAACAACACCGTAACAAGGCTCAGTGAGATTGGAGTCGAGGGCGCTGAGACCATAGCCGTTAACACGGATGCCCAGGACCTCTTCTACTCCGTGGCTAACCGGAAGCTTCTCATAGGTAAGAATGTCTGTGGTGGTCTTGGGGCTGGCGGCGTCCCTGAAGTGGGAGAGGAATGCGCAGAGGAAAGTGAGGATGATATTCGCAGGGAACTCGAAGGGGCTGACATGGTCTTTGTAACCTGTGGCCTTGGGGGTGGCACGGGAACAGGGTCCGCACCCGTGATATCAAAACTTGCCAAAAAGGCGGGTGCCCTCACTATAGCCGTTGCAACCATGCCTTTCAGTGCAGAGGGCCTTAAGAGGAGGGAGAACGCCGAGAGGGGTCTTGAGAAACTCCAGAACGCTGCAGATACAGTCATTGTCATACCCAATGACAAGCTACTGGAGGTTGCACCCAACCTGCCCCTCAACAAGGCCTTCATGGTTGCAGACGAGATCCTTGGAAGGGCGGTTAAGGGCATAACTGAACTCATAACCAAACCCGGACTGGTGAGCCTCGACTTTGCGGATGTGAGGAGCATAATGAAGGGTTCAGGAATGGCCATGATTGGAATGGGCGAGGCCGAATCCGGTGACAGGGCCCTAGAATCAGTTTATGAGGCCCTTAACAGTCCGCTGCTGGATCTTGACATATCCAATGCAAGGGGAGCCCTTATAAACATATCTGGTAGTTCAGACCTGACCCTCCAGGAGGCCGAAAGGATCGTGGAGGTTGTTGCCGAGGAACTTGATCCCGATGCAAACATAATATGGGGTGCCCAGATTCAGGATGAACTGCAGAACGTCATAAGAACGACCATCGTTGTTGCGGGTGTAAGGTCACCCTACATCTATGGGGCCCATGGCTCTGCAGAGAAGGAGTTCCTGGAGGAAAAACAGCGTGAAAAGGACTCAGTCGATGAGTCCGTCCTGGAAGAATTTATAGATGGAGTATTCTGATATTCTTCCACACACCCCCACTCAAGGAAAACCTTTATAAATCTTGAAGGATAGATTACTCCATCACTCATCCCAATTCTAGCCCTTGTTTTTTAACTATATAAATAGCGGGGATAAACCATGAAATACAGGGAGTCTATTTTAAATTTTATAAAACAGTCAAAGAGGGTATTGAGGGTTTCAAAGAAACCGAGCCGTGAGGAATACCTCAACGTGTCAAAGGTAACCGGTATAGGTATAATAATAATAGGCGTCATTGGATTCATAATAAGTATAATTGCCCAGCTCCTCGGGGGCTAGCATCCGGATGGGTTAAGGTCTGTAGAGTGAATTATATATATGAGGTTGTGTTCTTAATGGAAGATAGTAAAAATTCCATCTATGCCCTTAAGACCTCTGTGGGTCAGGAGAAAAATGTGGCCAGGATGCTTGCAAGAAAGGTGAGGGATAGTGGTATAGAGATAAACGCTATTCTCGTCCCTGAATCACTGAGGGGATACATCCTGGTGGAGTCCTCATCAAAGATTGACATGAGAAACCCTGCAATAAGGGTACCCCACCTCAGGGGTGTAGTTGAAAGTAAAACAGAGGGTGAGGCCGAGATCGACTTTGAAGAGGTTAAAAGGTTCCTCAAGCCAGAGCCCATAATATCATCCATTAAGAAGGGAAGCATTGTTGAACTCATATCCGGACCCTTTAAGGGTGAAAGGGCAAAGGTTATCCGCATAGATGAGTCAAGGGAGGAAGTTGTGCTTGAACTCATAGAGGCGGCCGTGCCCATTCCAGTAACTGTTAAAGGTGATCAGATTAGAATAATACAAAAGGAGGCTGATTAATGGCTAAAGAAACCGTTGAAATTCTTATTGATGGTGGAAAAGCCACTCCAGGACCACCTCTGGGTCCTGCGATTGGTCCGCTTGGAATTAACATGATGCAGGTAGTTGAGGAGATAAACCGCAAGACAGCTGACTTTGAGGGGATGAAGGTCCCTGTAAAGATCATAGTGGACACTGATACAAGGGACTTTGAGGTTGAAGTGGGTACACCTCCAACAACTGCCCTCATCATGGATGAACTCAAGCTGGAGAAGGGGTCCCAGGATCCAGGGATGGATAAGATAGCAGACATTTCAATGGAACAGGTGCTGAAGATCGCGAGGATGAAATTCGATGCGCTCCTCTCAAATGACTACAAACGTGCAGTCAAGGAGATAATGGGTACCTGTGTCAGCATGGGTATAACAGTGAACGGTAAGGACCCCCGTGAGGTTCAGAGAGAGGTTGACCAGGGAGTCTATGATGACCTCCTCACATCATAAAAATTTATAAATCTTGAAAACCACATAACTAACCCCATCATATGAACTTATTTTTTGAAGTTCATGGAGGATTCAGAATGCAACAAGAGATAATGGAAGCGGTGAAGAAGGCCAAGGAACTTTCAAGGCCGAGAAACTTCACACAGTCCATGGATGTTATTCTTAACATCAAGGACCTTGACGTCAATAAACCAGAGAACAGGTTTGACGAGGAAGTTTCTCTACCCAACGGCCGCGGTAAGGATGTGAAGATTGCCGTGATCGCCGATGGGGAACTGGCCCTCCAGGCTAAAAATGCAGGGGCCGACCTTGTGATAACCAAGGATGAACTTGAAGAACTTGGCAAAAACCGTAAGGAAGCAAAGAAACTTGCCAACCAGTATGAATTCTTTGTGGCTCAGGCAGATATGATGCCCCTGGTGGGTCGATTCATGGGGCCCGTTCTCGGACCCAGAAAGAAGATGCCCAAACCGGTGCCAGCAACAATAAACCCGGAGCCCATCCTGAATAAACTCAGGGACACGGTTAAGGTTAGAATCAAGGACCAGCCAGTGGTTCATACAGTGGTTGGTACCGAGGACATGGACGATGAGAAGCTTGCCGAGAACATAGAGGCGGTTCTTCAGACAATCGACCGTAAACTTGAGAAGGGAAGAAACCAGTTAAAGTCCATGTACGTTAAGACAACCATGGGCCCGGTAGTGAGGGTGATTTAAATGGCTCACGTGGCTGAATGGAAGAAGAAAGAGGTTCAGGAGCTCCATGACCTCATTAAAGGTTATGAAGTGGTTGGCATAGCCAACCTTGCAGACATACCTGCAAGGCAGCTCCAGAAGATGCGCCAGACACTCCGTGACAGTGCACTCATCAGAATGTCCAAGAAGACCCTGATCAGCCTTGCCCTTGAGAAAGCTGGCAGAGAACTTGAAAATGTTGATTCACTCTCCGATTACATGGAGGGGCAGCCTGCACTCATATTCACAGACATGAATCCCTTCAAGCTCTTCAAGATCCTTGAGGACAGTAAAACTCCTGCTCCAGCCAAACCAGGGGCCATAGCCCCGGATGACATAGTTGTCCCCAAGGGGGATACCGGATTTGCACCGGGCCCGATACTGGGTGAACTGCAGCAGATAGGTATCCCTGCCAAGATCGAGAAGGGCAAGATTGTGGTTTCAAATGACCACGTCGTTGTGAAGGCAGGGGAGGAGATCCCCCCCAAGGTGGCCGGGATATTAACCAGACTTGACATACAGCCACTTGAGGTGGGAATAGATCTCAGAGCAGCCTATGAAAATCAGACCGTCTACACTGCAGACGTACTGACCATCGATGAAGAGAAGACCCTGTCTGATATCCAGAAGGCATTTTCACAGGCATTCAACCTCTCAGTCAACGCTGTTATATACACCAGGGAGACAATGCCTGCCATCATCCAGAAGGCAGCTTCAAAGTCATTCAACCTTGCATACAATGCATCAATACTCACATCAGAAACAACAGACCTCCTGCTTGCAAAGGCCTATGCACAGATGCTTGCACTGGCCGCTGCAGCTGCGGAGATTAATGATGAGGCAGTTGATGATGAACTGAAGGAGAAGCTGTCTTCAAGGGCAGCAGCACCAGCCCCTGAAGAAAAAGAGGAAGAGGTTGAAGAAGAAGCTGAAGAGGAAGAAGAAGAGGAAGAAGAGGATGCAGCAGCCGGTCTCGGCGCACTCTTCGGATGAACACTTTACTGGCAATAGTTAACCCATAAAAAATAAAATTTGAGGTGATCATATGGAATACATATACGCAGCAATGTTATTGCACACAACAGGTAAGGAAATCAACGAAGAAAACGTTAAAAGCGTCCTTGAAGCAGCAGGCGCTGAAGTGGACGATGCAAGGGTCAAGGCTCTCATAGCAGCCCTTGAAGACGTTGATATCGAAGAGGCAATGGAAACAACAGCTGTAGCAGCAGCACCAGCAGCAGCTGCAGCACCAGCAGCAGCCGAAGAGGCTGAAGAAGAAGCTGAGGAAGAAGAGGAAGAAGAAGAGGAAGCTGAAGAGGAAGCAGCAGCCGGTCTCGGCGCACTCTTCGGTTAAATCCCCCTTTATTTTTTTCCTCTGCCACTCTGTAATGGCAAAAAATTTATTTTTCTTAATTCTGATTCTATTTATAAAAACTGTTTTCAATGATTACCATGTCCCATCAGCTTGAAAAACTTGGATACAGAAAGTATGAATGCAGGTCCTGTGGAAACACCTTCTGGTCTATGAAGGAACGTGCAACATGTGGAGACGCCCCCTGTGATGAATACGGGTTCATCGGTAACCCTGCCACAGACAGGAGCTATGACCTCTATGAGATACAGGATAAATTCATGGAGTTCTTCGCCGAAAGGGGCCATGAACCCATCAGGAGGTACCCGGTACTTGCAAAACGCTGGCGGGACGACGTATTCCTTGTCGGGGCATCAATATACAACTTTCAACCATGGGTCACATCTGGCCTGGTGAAACCCCCTGCAAACCCCCTCGTGGTTGCGCAGCCATCAATAAGACTCAATGACGTTGATAATGTTGGAAGAACAGGAAGACATCTCACATGCTTCACAATGGGGGGTCATCATGCATTCAATTCTGAGGATAACACTGTCTACTGGGAAGAAGAAACCATAAAGTACTGTCATGACTTTTTAACACATATAGGTATTGATCCATCTGAGATAACATTCATAGAGTCCTGGTGGCAGGGAGGTGGAAACGAGGGGCCCTGCTATGAGGTATGCGTCAGGGGCGTTGAACTTGCAACCCTCGTCTTCATACAGTACCGCACCCTCCCTGATGGTGGCAGGGAGGAGATCCCCCTCAAGATAGTTGACACAGGCTATGGCCTTGAAAGGTTCGCCTGGATATCACAGGGGACACCAACAGCCTACGATGCCTGCCTTGGCCCGGTAATCGAGAAACTGGTCGAACTGACAGGCGTGAAGATCGATGAGGAGATACTTGCAGAGAACGCCCAAGTGGCCGGAATGATGGACATAGAGACCTACGCCGATTTAAGGGAACTCAGGAAGAGGGTAGCGGATAAACTTGGCATCTCAGTGGAGGAACTGGAACGTGCAGCCGCCCCAATGGAATCAGTTTACGCCATAGCCGACCATACAAGGTGCCTCGCATTCATGCTTGCAGACGGGGTCATACCCTCAAACGTGAAGGAGGGATACCTTGCAAGGCTCATAATCAGGAGGACCCTGAGGCTCATGAAGGACCTTGGTATGAAGGAGTCACTTAAGGATATAATGAACATCCAGGTGGAGTTCCTTGAGGGCCACTACCCTGAGATAAGGAGTCATCATGAGCACATACTGAACATCATCGACCTCGAGGAACACCGCTATGCAAGGACAGTGAAGAGGGGCCGCAGGATTGTTGAGAAGACAATAAAATACCTTAAAAGGGATGGAAAAGCAGAGATGCCCCTGGAAATCCTCATAAAACTATATGACTCCCATGGAATCCCCCCTGAGACCATCGGTGAGATAGCAGAGGAATCCGGTTTTCAGGTTAAAATTCCAGACAACTTCTACACCCTCGTAGCAGAGAGGAATGAAACAGAAACCGAGATGCCGGAGGAGGATGTACACCTGGACTACCCGGCAACAGAGCTTCTATTCTATGATGAACCTGATGGCCTGGAATTCCAGGCAGAGGTCATAGGCATACATGAGAATGGTCTGATACTCGACAGAACACTCTTCTACCCTGAGGGAGGTGGTCAGCCCTCAGATACGGGATACATTACAGCTGAAGGCTGCAGACTCAGAATAAAACATGCAGAGAAGATAGGTGCCGTTGTTGTTCACAGAACAGACGATGAAATCTGCATAGAACCTGGAACAACCATCAGGGGATTTATTGATTCAGATAGAAGGCTTCAGCTCACAAGAAACCATACAGCAACCCACCTCATAGTTTCAGCGGCAAGAAAGGTCCTGGGAGACCACATATGGCAGGCAGGGGCCCAGAAGGGAGTTAAAAGTTCACGCCTAGACCTGTCCCACTACAGAAGAATAACACTGGAAGAGCTCCAGGAGATAGAGAGACTTGCAAATGAGTATGTCATGATGAACGTACCCCTGAAGGTCAGGTGGATGGACAGGGACCTTGCAGAGAGGAAGTATGGATTCATACTGTACCAGGGCGGAGTTGTACCCGGCTCCAGGATAAGGGTGGTTGAGATTCCAGGTGTGGATGTCCAGGCCTGTGCAGGTACCCATGTCCACAGGACAGGGGACATCGGACTCATCAGGATAAACAGAACAGAACGCATACAGGATGGAGTTGAGAGGATAGAGTTCTCTGCCGGATCAG
Source organism: Methanothermobacter sp. CaT2 (assembly GCF_000828575.1). Lineage (GTDB taxonomy): Archaea > Methanobacteriota > Methanobacteria > Methanobacteriales > Methanothermobacteraceae > Methanothermobacter. The sequence continues at coordinate 1,517,320 of NZ_AP011952.1, forward strand.
CAGCCATTGAGCTCATGCAGAAGACAGGGGACATCCTGAGGGAGAGCTCAGACATATTCAAGGTCACACCATCACAGCTTCCAGGGACCTGTGAAAGGTTCTTCACAGAGTGGAAGGCCCTCAGAAATGAGGTCTCACGCCTCAAGGAGAAGGTCGCGTCACTGAAGATCCTTGAGATGAAGGATAGGGCTGAGAGGATCAATGACCTAACGGTGATAATCGACACCGTCGATGCAGATATGGATGAGATGAAGAACATGGCCCTTGAACTATCAGCCACAGTCGACGCCGTTGTCCTGGCGAACCCTGAAGGCAAAATCGTCGGAGCAGCATCTGAAGATGCTGTAAAGGCAGGTTTGAGGATCAACGAGGTCATATCACAGGCTGCAGCCGTGCTTGGAGGTGGAGGTGGAGGCAGACCTCACCTTGCACAGGGAGCAGGGCCCGCGACCGATAAAGTGGATGAGGCCCTTGAGGAGGCGAGAGCTGCACTCAGTACTGTGAGGAACTGATGTCATTGTGGCCGGACCGTCCGAGGAACTGGCGGGTTCACTGTGACTGTAGGGGGTTTAATTTGGACAGGCACGTCTCTGAGATAAACGAGAGAATACTTGAAGGGGATGCAGCTGTCTTCACAGCAGATGAGATAAAGGACATGGTCCGTGATGGTGACGTCCCATCAGCTGATGAGGTTGACGTGGTAACCACCGCCACCTGTGGTGTCATGTCAGGCACAGCAGCGGTCATGCACCTTAGAGTGTCAGAGCCGGGCTCCTTCCGCAAGGCAGCCAGTGTTGAGCTGAACGGAATACCTGCCTATCCTGGCCCATGCCCAAATGAGAACCTCGGGTCGGTCGACCTCTTCATTTACGGGACCGGTCACAGCAGGGAGGACCCTGACTATGGGGGAGGTTTTCTGTTCAGGGACCTACTCCTGGGATCTGAGGTCGAGGTCAGGGTCACGTCTGTGGAGGGCAGGGTGGTTGAGTCAACGGTCACCATGGATGATATTGAAACAGCCAGGATAGTTGGTACACGCATGGCCTTCAGGAATTACACAGCCCTTGTTAATCCAGGAGAAACACCAGTGAAATCCATATTCAATGCATTTGAAATGCCAGAAAATTGCGGCGGTCTTTCCTTCTCTGGCTGCGGTGACATCAACCCCCTTGAAAACGATCCATCAATGGAGACCGTCCATCAGGGTACCGGGGTGCTTCTGAACGGGGCCAGGGCCATAGTACTGGGAGAGGGTACAAGGAGTAGCCCCATAAAGCCGAACCTCATGATCAGCGGCGACCTCCACGACATGAAACCCCGTTACATCGGAGGATTCCGGACAGCAGCAGGTCCAGAGATATTTAACACAGTGGCGGTTCCAGTACCGGTAACATCAGAAAGGGTTCTTGAGAACCTCATGGTACTTAATTCAGATATAAAACTTCCTGTTGCTGATGTAAGGGATCGTTCAAGGGTTATAACTGAGATAACCTATGAGGATGTTTGGAGTGGTGACGTGAGACCTGTCCACCACCCGGAGAGGTGCACAGACTGCGCGGTCTGCCTTGCAGCCAGGAGGTGCCCCACACATGCCATCGATAACGGCCTGGACCTTGACAGGTGTTTTGGCTGTGGAGTATGCGCATGGTCCTGTCCTTCAGGAGCATATGAGATGGATACCGGGACAGTCAGGATCGGTGAAATGGCAGTGCCCATCATATGCAGACAGTCCGACAGGTTAAGGGCCCGCGAACTATCCCTGGAACTCAAAAAGCTCATAGAAAACGGGGATTTCCTCATGGGATGAGCGGATGGTTTTGGATGAGGTACAGATGATGGGGGTGTTATGATTCTTGATTATGATGTTATACTTGCACGCTACGGTGAGGTCGCCATCAAGGGCCCCTCAGTGAGGAGAAGATTCGAAGGAAAACTTCTCCATAACATAAAGTCGGCCTTCAGCTGCAGAGCAGAGCTCAGACATGGAAGGATATTCATTTTTCCTGAAGACATGGATGAAGCCCTTGATAGACTCTCAAAGATATTTGGTATTGTGTCATTTTCTCCGGCTGTAACAGCTGAGACGGGTTTTGATAGCATAGAGGATGCACTGAGGGAATACATCCATGAGCTGAGATCTGAGGGTCTCCTCACCAGCAGAACACCCTTCGCCATAAGGTGCCGGAGGGTTGGTGAGCATGATTTCACGAGCCAGGAGATGGCGGCATTTGCTGGTTCAGTTGTTGTGGGGGAGATCGGTGCTCCGGTTGACCTTGGAAACCCTGACCTGGAGATTCACCTCGAGATAAGGGAGGATGAGACCTACATCTACCACAGGGTAATACCAGGACCAGGGGGTCTTCCTGCAGGGACTCAGGGAAAGGTTGTGGCACTCCTATCAGGGGGCATTGACTCGCCGGTGGCCACCTACCTGATGATGAAGAGGGGATGTCAGGTAGTGGCGGTCCATATGGACAATGCGCCCTTCACAGGTGAGGAAGCAGAGGAGAAGGTTGAAAAGATCGCTGCAAAGCTCGCAGAATACTCTGCAGGTGTTGAATTCAAACTGAGGACCTTCAGTTATGGAAGATATCTTGAAAGGTGTCGTGGAGGGGCTCCCGAGAAGATGACCTGCGTGCTCTGCAAATTCGGGATGTACCATCTTGCAGAGATGGTTGCAGAGGAGGAGGGGGCCCTTGCAATAGTCGATGGGAGCAGCCTTGGCCAGGTGGCATCCCAGACCCTCCCGAACATCCTTGCCACGAGGATGGGTGTGAATATTCCCATTCTGAGCCCCCTGATAGGCATGGATAAGGTGGAGATAGAGAACCTTGCAAAGAGGATAGGCACCTACGATATCTCCGTGATACCGGATGGGGGTTGTAGCGCCGTGCCGGCCCACCCATCAACAGCCTCGCCTCCAGAGGCAGTCATGGAGGCATCTGAGAAGATCAATGTTAAGGAAGAAGTTGCGGAGATCTTCAGGAAGGGCTCAAAGACGAGGATATTCAGCTGATCCACGTAGTAGGGGTGGGTGGATAACTTTTTAAATAATCAGATCCACATTTTATATAAGGTCCATTTCATCAACTCACTATCTTCTGGAGGTGTAATACATGAAAACAACCATTAGTGTAATTAAAGCAGACGTTGGAAGTGTAGCCGGTCATGCAGTTGCCCATGAAGCTTTAAAGAAGAAATGCGACGAGATACTGGCCGGCGCAAAGGAGACAGGAATCCTTGAGGATTACTATATAACCAACTGTGGGGACGACATAGACCTCATCATGACCCACAGAAACGGTGAAGAAAACGAGGAGGTCCACCAGACAGCCTGGAATGCTTTCAGGGAAGCGACAGATGTTGCAAGAGGTTTAAAATTGTATGGGGCTGGACAGGATCTCCTTTCAGATACCTTCTCAGGTAACATAAAGGGTATGGGTCCCGGCTGTGCCGAGATGGAGTTCAAGGAGAGGCCAAGCGACCCTGTTATAATCTTCTGCTGCGACAAAACAGAACCGGGTGCCTTTAACCTCCCACTATTCAGAATGTTCGCTGATCCATTCAACACAGCAGGTCTTGTGATCGACCCATCACTCCACAATGGATACGAATTTGAGGTCTTTGACGTCGTCGAACACAAAAAGGTTACAATGGCATGTCCCGATGAGATGTACGACCTCCTGGCGCTTCTAGGTTCAATCAGCCGCTACGTCATTAAGCGGATACACAGAAGGGACGATGGTGAAATTGCGGCATCAGTGAGTACAGAGAGGCTGAACCTCATGGCAGGTAAATACATAGGTAAGGACGACCCGGTCGCAATAGTCAGGGCACAGTCCGGATTCCCTGCAGCAGGTGAGGTCGTTGAGCCCTTCGCATTCCCCCACCTCGTCGGCGGATGGATGAGGGGATCCCACAACGGACCACTGATGCCTGTAGCCCAGAGGGATGCAACACCCGTGAGATTCGATGGACCACCAAGGGTCATAGCCCTAGGATTCCAGGTAGCTGATTGCAAGCTTGTCGGACCCGTTGACATGTTTGATGATCCATCCTTTGACCGCTCAAGGCAGCTCGCCTCTGAGGTTGCGGAGTATATGAGGAGGCACGGTCCATTTGAGCCACACAGGCTCCCATCAGATGAGATGGAGTACACCTCACTACCAGGTGTGCTTGAAAAACTCGGCGACAGGTTTGAGGATATGGAATGATCTTTCCCTAAGATTTCATTCCATTTTCAGGAATTCAGGATCTCCTAACCTTTAATTCTTTTTCTCTCCTTCATTATCTCCTGGGGTATGTCAACAACTCTCTCAACAGAATCAACCACAGCACCATCCGCTGTTGCAACAATGCCATCAGATTCCCTGAGCCTCCTGTCCACACAGTCTGAGAGCACGGCGCAGCCTTCAATACCCCTGGACTTCATCAGGTCCTCAACCAATCCCCTGAGCCTCCCGCTGTGACTCACATTCCTGTCAAAATAGAATATGGCCCTCCCCACTCCTGAATCAGCAAGGAAGTCAATTATAAGATCCAGTGCCCTCAGGGTGCTGTCACCCATCCTGTAACTGCCGGAGACGCCCCTTGTATCCCTCAGGAAACCATCCTGAGCCAGGAAAAACTGATCTGTGAGAAGGCTTTCCGTACCTATGAGCACATTGTACCCATCAATAAAAACAGAGGAGCCACGGAGGGAGTTTCGGTTCACCCTGCGGGATCTTCTCCTTGCCACGGTTTCATCTGAGAAGACGCACCTGGCAAGGTAATTTCGCTCCTCCCTTCCAAGAAGATAGTGGTTCGCAACGAAGTTCAGGGCCACACGCTTACGGTAGCCCCTGTTAAGGAGGTAGCGCAGATCCTCGGCAGCCATTTCAAGGGACATTAACCTCTTCTCTTGGCGATTATTATGAGGGCACGGTCGGAGGCATCCTCAGCCCTGTCTGAAATGTTTGCAACCTTACGGGTTATCTCCTTCATGTCCAGGAACTTGACAACACCTATCCTGTCCTGGCGGTAGGCGGAATACAGGCCAGTTATGATCTTCCTCTCAATTATATCGGCCTCATCCTCAAACCTTTCGATTTCATGAACCTTCCTCATGGCCTCCCCCAGATCAGTTTCAAGGGATTCAACACACTCATGGAGGGCCCTGATGGTCTTTCCTGTAACCTTCATCATAGCCCTGAAGTCATCCCTGAACTCAGCAGGGAATGCGACCTTACCGAGAGACACCGTGAAGGCCGCTGATTCGATAACATCCGCAACCTTGTCTATGCTTTCAACGAGCATTATACGGTCCTCCCTGTCAAATGGGAGGAAGGCACCCTCATAGAATTCAAGTTCCATCTTTCTCCTTATCTCATCCGCCTCATGTTCCTTTATGGCTATCTCCTTTGTGAGTTCGGAGACCAGCCTGCAGTCCCCCCTGTAGAATGCCTCCATCAGTTCCTCGAACTTCAGGTAGCATTCCATGACCTTTTCAAGGTGCTGACGCCCATGCTTTTCCACTTTACTTTCCTTCAGGAAAAATTTCATTTTATCCCATCATATTATCCCGTGAAGCATCCTGAGGCTGTCGAGAAGGCCATGGGCATAGGTTATGCAGCCGAATGATGTGATGTGGTCCCCCTTCTCAAGGTAGTAGACCGAGTCATCCCTGTAGTTCAGAGCCCTCTCAACGACAGCCTCCTCATCATCACTCAATTTTATGGATTTCATTTCCATTAAATTTTTCTCAAGAAGTTCAAGATCCTTTTCTATACGTTCCCTGCAGTCCATTGAAACACCCCTCCATTACTTCAGCCTTTGCCACACGTAGATCATCCTCTGGATCATGGTAAAGTAACCGAGAGCTGCGAGCACAATAATCGCAGCGTCCATGAACCACGGATGGATAAGGTACCCTGCAAGGGACCCTGCAAGGATTATAATGATTCTCTCAGCCCTTTCAGCGATTCCAACAGCGCATTCAATGCCCAGAGATTCCGCACGGGCCCTCACATAGCTCACCATGAGTCCGGAATGGAGTGCGAGGAGCCCGGTTAGCAGTCCCGTGAATCCCCCCGCCGTTATCCCGATGATGATTATACCATCGGAGAGTCTGTCAAGGGTAGAGTCAAGGAAACCACCGAAGGCTGTGGGCCTGAATCTTCTCCTTGCCACGGCCCCGTCAAGCACATCTATGAATCCACTTGCTGCGAGCAGGGCCGCTCCAGTGATCAGGCTTCCAGATGCATATCCTGCGCTGGCAGCACATGCAACCAGGAAACCCGTCAGTGTTATGTAATCTGCTGGCAGGGCAATTCTATCTGCAATGGGGTCAATGAATCTCCGGATCACCGGTCTGAACTGGTTTAACATGGACTCATTTATATCTGGCACAGATATATATGATTAGGTGTGCCGGTTTTCGTGGTGTGGTGGTTGACATAAAGGTTTGCAATGATCACCCTGCCGGTTTTCGTGGTTGTAGTGGTTGATGTAAGGTGTTCCGATGCTTATCAGAAAAATTACAAGGAAGAATCCCTCCCCTGACGTTCTGGAGGAGGCAATATCTGTGATGGAGGGGGGCGGGATCGTTATATACCCCACAGACACAATATATGGCCTCGGAGTTAATGCACTGGATGAGGACGCGGTAAGAAGGCTCTTCAGGGTCAAGGGGAGGTCCCCCCATAAACCGGTATCGATATGTGTATCCCGTGTTGATGAGATTCCCAGATTTTCAAGGCCATCAGGGGATGCGATGGAGTTAATGGAGAGGATACTCCCGGGTCCCTACACGGTGGTCCTTGAGAGGAATGAGCTCATCCCCGATGTGATAACAGGGGGATCGTCGAGGGTGGGGATAAGGGTCCCGGACGATGAGATATGCAGACGTATCGCAGCAAGGTTTCCGGTGACAGCCACCAGTGCAAATATATCAGGTAAACCGCCCTCACCAAGGCTTGAGGAGATTGTCAGGGACCTGGATGCTGTGGACCTGGTGCTTGATGCAGGGGACTGCCTGGACATGGAGCCATCCACTGTGATTGACCTCACAGTAAACCCTCCAAGGGTTCTGAGGAGGGGTAAGGGTCCTGTTGACCCTGTACTCCTGAGAGGGGCTGGAGATGTATGAAGAAATTAAGGGATATGGGTGAAAACCGGAGGATACCCACGGAGTCCTCCATCGACAGGATACTGGGAGGGGGTGTTGAAAGAAGAACCATAACACAGTTCTATGGACCCCCCGGCTCAGGTAAGACCAACATAACCATCAAACTCGCGGTTGAAACTGCAAGGAGGGGTAAAAACACGGTTTTCATTGATACAGAGGGCGGTCTTTCTGTTGAGAGAATAAGACAGGTCTCAGGTGATATATTCGACAGGGTTGCAGATAGCATCATAGTATTTGAACCCTCAAGCTTTACAGAGCAGGGTGAGGCACTTCAGAGGACATTTTCATTCCTCAAAACACATGGGGACTCAACTGACCTGGTGGTCCTTGACTCTGCGGTCGCCCTCTACAGATTGAAGGAGGGCAATGCATCCAGCTTTAACCTTGACCTTGGAAGGCAGATGTTCCTCCTTCTACAGATGGCCAGAAGGTTTGACCTTGCAGCTGTCATAACCAACCAGATATATTCCATTACAGGGGACGATGGAAGGGAATATGTGAGTCCTGTTGGCGGCACCCTCCTCCGTTACTGGTCCAAGGTCATGGTCGAGCTTGAGATGGGTGAGAGACCTGGTGAGAGATTCGCTGTTCTCAGGAGGCACAGGAATCGTCTGGAGGGTTCCCGTGTGGGGTTCAGGATTGTTGCTGATGGCATTCTATGAACCATGACGGGACTATTTTCAGCCAGCTGTAGGACAATATGGTCTGATTTTATTACAATGGCTCCTCTGGTAAACAAAGTTTATTAAGAGGTTTGTTTAATATGGTATAAGAAACCCTAAAGTGGAGTTTAATTGAGGTTCAGCCTCGGGTAGGTAAGAGAAGCCTTCTTCTCTTTCGCATGGATACTCCTGTGCTGATGTGATAAAATGATTTCTCCTAAAAAATATGCTAAAGCTGCAAAAGTGCCACCAAATGGCTTTAAAACTTCAAATGAGTTTTTTAACTACGTCTTTAAGGACAAAGAAATGATATGGATGGGTCAGAACACCAACCATCTTCATGATCACTCTGAAATAGCGGAAGCCATGATTGAATGCATAAATGAGGGCAGCTACTGCAAGTATCCACCACCTGAAGGCTTTCCTGAGCTTAAGGAACTTGTACTGAAGGATCTGGGCCTTGGTGATGACTTTGAGGCTCTGATAACTGCAGGGGGTACTGAGTCACTCTACCTGTGCATGAACGATATACTTGAACCCGAGGATAATGCCATAACCTGTGACCCGGGCTACCTGATAATTGACAATTTCGCAAGCAGATTTGCATGCAGCGTAAAATCGGTCCCCATATACAGCAGTGAATGTGACTACAAGTTAACACCAGACCTTGTACTTGAAAACATGGACCGCGACACCCGTCTCATATCACTCATAGATCCCCTGAACCCGCTGGGTTCATCATATACAAGGGATGAGATAAAGGCATTCGCTGACATAGCTGTGGACCATGACGTTTATCTACTCCACGATATAACCTACAGGGACTTTGCAAGGGAGCACCACCTCGCAGCAGAATATGCACCCGAGCACACGGTTACTGTCTACAGCTTCTCCAAGATATGTGGAATGGCAGGTCTGAGGATAGGTGCAATTGTTGCAACATCCGATATCGTTGAATCCGTCAAGGGTATAGTCATAAATGATCTCGGTACAAATGTTGTCTCACAGGCAGGTGCAATTGCAGCCCTCAAATCAAAGGCTAAATGGGTTGAAAGGATACGTAATGAGACCCTCGGTAATCAGAAGATCATTAAGGCTGCCGTCGATGAGGTGGAAGGAGCCTTCCTCCCGGTTTATCCATCAAATGGTAACATGATGGCCATCGACATATATGAAACAGGGGTTAACCCCGTTGACCTTACAGACTACCTGCTTAAGCGGAAGATCTTCGTGAGGCAGGGCGCCTACACCAGCAAGATATTTGGTGATAGGTACATACGCCTCAGCTTCTCAATACCAAGAGAGCAGGTCGAGATATTCGCTGAGAACTTTGTGGATGTCATGGAATTCCTGAGACCATCCTGATAACCCTTTTCTTTTTTCAGGCCTTTAGAATTTAATAAAGACAGATGTCTTTGACTAATATGCATCCACTGATCTTTGGAATATTCTCTTCAACAGCTATTCACAGGGATATCCAGATTGCTGGCGTTCAGGGGGTGATTAATCGATGAGACCCTCTAAAAATATCCTGTTTTCAGACCGGTTTTAAAAAAGGAGTTGTGAGGGACCGCTCCAGGGCCCCTAAGTCGCTGTTTATTCTGTTTTCAGATAGTAATACTCACCAAGTTCCTTCTGCTCCCTGTCAAGGAAACTTCCAGGCTTGTTGACCCTTGGCCTTCTCGTCTCCTTGTCCCTCCGGAAGGTTATGCCCACCTCCCCGAGGAAGGCGTTCATGGCCTCCCTGAGCTCTGTGGGAGCTGAGGCATGTCCCTCCACTCCTGGCATTCCACTGAAGACCATGGCCCTGTCTGATACATAGTCAATGAATATTATATCATGGTCTATGATCATTGCAGAGGAATTACTCCCCTCAATGATCCTCCTTATGGCCTTGGCAGCCATCAGGCGCTGTTCAACGTCAAGGAAGGCTGTCGGTTCGTCAAGAACATAGAGATCAGCTTCTCTGGAGAGTGCAACCGCAACAGCAAGGCGCTGCAGCTCACCACCACTCAGCCCACTCACAGGTTTATCAAGTATCTCCTCCAGGTTGAAGGGCCTCATGATCTCGCTTTTGAAGAGATTTGAACCATATGATGGGGCGTTTGCATAGAGAAATTCCTCAACGGTTCCTGTGTAGTCTGATGAGAGGTACTGTGGCTTGTAGGATATCTTTATCTTCTTTTTAACCTTCCCCTCATCTGGTTTTTCAACACCTGCAAGGATCTTGGCGAAGGTTGTTTTACCTATACCGTTGGGTCCGAAGGCCGTGATCACCTCATTGAGGTAAATGGTGCCCTCATCCACATCAAGTTTAAATTCAGGGTATGCCCTGCTGAGGGCTGTGTACTCTGCAAGTATGTCACCCTCCTCCCCGACCCTTGGGGGTTTCACCTTGAATTCTATCTCATGTTTACGGAATCTGACGTTCTCCTCCCTTAGGAAGCCCCTTATGTATGTGTTGATACCGACACGCACACCCCTCCTGTTGGATACGACCCCGTAGGCACCGGGTTTACCATAGAGGATATGGACGTAGTCTGACATTGCATCGAGGGCGGCCATGTCATGCTCTATCACCATGACAGATTTACCTGCCTCTGCAAGGGACCTTATTACCTTCACTGCATTGAGCCTCTGCCTAACGTCAAGCCAGGATGTTGGTTCGTCGAAGTAGTAGAAGTCTGCCTCCCTCAGTGCCGCGGCTGCAATGGCCACACTCTGGAGCTCCCCTCCACTGAGGTTTGAAATCTCCCTGCCCATTATTTCCTGTATCTCGAGGGCTTCAATGACCTCATCGGTCCTGTCCGAGTCTATACCTGTTAGAAGATCCTCAACCTTCCCCTTAACATAGCGGGGGATCCTGTCTACCATCTGGGGCTTATGGACAACACTTATTTCTCCTTTACTCAGTCTCTGGAAGTAATTCTGGAGCTGGGAACCCCTGAAATGGTTTATTATTTCGTCCCAGCCAGGGGGGTCCTGGAAGTCACCCAGGTTCGGCCGCAGTTCCCCGGACAGTATCCTTACGATGGTGGATTTACCGATACCGTTGGGCCCTATTAGTCCAACAACGTCTCCGGAGGTGACTGCTGGAATCCCAAAGAGTTCAAACTGGTTCTGCCCGTAACGGTGCACAGGGTTTTCAAGTGCCTCAGGGAGGTTGATAACACTTATTGCATTGAAAGGACATCTCTTTGTACATATACCGCATCCCGAGCACAGCTCCTCGGATATTATGGGCTTCTTTGTCTTTTCGTCGATTGTTATTGTGTCCTCATCCATCCTCACGCCTGGACAGTATTCTATGCAGACGTAGTTGCATTTCTTTGGCTGACACCTATCATGATCGAGTATTGAGATTCTGGTCAATTCTATCACCATGGATACCGGGATAAAAAAATCAGTCCTGGAATGATTATGGTTTCTCCGGTTAATAAGGTTACTTAAACCATGAGGGAAACGCATCTCCTCTGAAGGAAAAAAGATGTGAAAAAATTAAAAATAAGAAATATATGACCGTCTATAACTTTTTAGCGGCCAGTTCTATGTCTGATGATTTAACAGTTTTTCTGCCGGCGTGCTTTGCAAGTTTAACAGCTTCTTTTGCTATTTCTTCGCCTTTTTCTTCCAGAATCTTTGCAAGTGCTTCCCTTGCGTCGTCGCTTATTCTCTGGGCACCGGCATTTTTTATGATTCTCCCAACTGGTGCTATGGGTAATTCGGCCATAATATCACCTCAGTTCTATATTTAACTCAATAGTATTTAAATTTATCGTTTTTTCAGCTCTTTTTTGCATCCATATCATGATTCTATATCACTCAGCCTCGGAGAATTTCACTGTAACACTAACACACACCGGTTGCTGTGTAAGGATCATGATGGTTAACATGTGCATCAGATGGTTGCTGGTAGCTTCCCGTTTCCTCAGCTTGGAAATCATTATTAGCGGTAAGGAAGATAGAACCCAGTGGTGGGAAAATGAAACAGGTCATAATAGTGAGATCCGATCTGAAGATGGGGAAGGGTAAAATAGCAGCCCAGGCCTGTCATGCTTCCATAGGATCATTTAAAAGGACTGAAGAGGATAAAATAAGAAAATGGGAACTTGAAGGCTCAAAGAAGGTCATTGTTTCTGTGAATAGTCTTGATGAACTGCTTGAGATATACAGGGCTGTTAAGGAGGCGGGAATCTCAAACTACCTGGTGAGGGATGCGGGACACACCCAGATACCCGCCGGCACCATAACCTGCCTTGGGGTAGGCCCCGATGATGATGAGAAGATAGATAAAATAACAGGTGATCTGAAGCTGCTTTAGCTGTGAGGTCCTTCCAGCAGATTAATCAGGTGTTTACCATGGAGTGGGTTGTTAAGATAGGTGGAAGCCTTTTTCCAGAACATGCCGCAGCCCTCCTTGAGAGCCTTGGGGGTACCGGTGCGGCTGTGGTCTGTGGTGGGGGTGCCTTTGCAGATATGGTGCGATACCATGATAGGAAATTCGGTTTTTCTGATACTGCAAATCATGAGGCAGCCATAATGTGTATGGACATAACTGGAAGGCTCATTTCAGATCTTGTGGAATCCGCAGTCCCTGTGAGGACTGTTACAGATTGCAGAGAAGCTATCAAGAGGGGTTTAACCCCCGTTATACTTCCTTCGGGGCTTCTGCGTTACACTGACCCTGCTGAACACTCATGGAGGGTTACCTCTGATTCCCTCTCACTCATGATCGCCCATATGCTGAAAGCGAAACTTTTAATAGCAACAGATGTAGATGGTATATACACTGAGAGGCCACCTGCCAGTGATGCTAAACTTATAAATGATATAAGTGCTAAAGACTTACTATCTTTTGGTGAGACATCAGTGGATGAAGCACTACCTGAACTTCTGATTGAACTGAAATCTGATTGTTATGTTGTAAATGGGAAATATCCCTCCAGGGTGCTGTCCATTTTAAGGGCAGGTGCTTCGGAATGTGTATGTACAGTTATAAGAGGTGATTAGATGACCAAGATGGAATGCACATCCTGTAAACAGGAGATACCTCTGGTTGAGACCTATGTGAAATTTGAATGCCCAATGTGCGGTGAGATGATCTACAGGTGCCAGAAGTGCAGGACCTTCGGCCATACCTACAGGTGCAAGTGTGGATTCGAGGGACCATAGGAAAAATATATAAATCAGTATTAATTTAATACTTTCTAGGGAGGTATTATTATGGGAGATGTAGTAGCCACCATAAAGGTGATGCCTGAGAGCCCTGATGTTGATCTTGAGGCCCTTAAAAAGGAGATCCAGGAAAGAATACCTGAGGGTACAGAACTTCACAAAATAGACGAGGAACCCATAGCATTTGGTCTCGTGGCCCTCAATGTTATGGTTGTTGTTGGTGACGCCGAGGGCGGAACAGAGGCTGCTGAGGAGAGCCTTTCCGGGATTGAGGGTGTCAGCAATATAGAGGTTACTGATGTAAGAAGGCTGATGTGATCTTAACGCCTTTTCCTGTATTGCAGAAGGTTAGTGATGTAAGAAGGCTGATGTGATCTTAACGCCTTTCTTACACACTTCAGATCATCTCAGGTGATGGGGATAATTGAAATCCTTTTTGCCTGTCTTCTTGGAGTCATAACCGGTGCATTGACGGGTCTGATCCCGGGTATCCATGTTAATACCGTTGGGGCGTTCATTTTTGCAGCATCAGGCCAGATTCTGGGTTTCCTCCCGGAGGAGGTTCTGGCTGTTTTTTTATTATCACTCTCTGTAACCCACGCCCTCCTTGAGTTCATACCCTCAACCCTGCTGGGGGTTCCAGATGAGGCAACAGCTCTATCAGTTCTCCCGGGGCACCGTATGGTGCTTGAGGGGAGGGCTGGTGAGGCAATAAGGGCTGCAACAGTTGGTGGTGTTGGCGGAATCCTGCTGACCATAATCCTTTTACCATTTCTCCTCCTGGCGTTACCACCCCTCTATGGATTTATCAGACCACACATCTGGTTAATCCTCATACTTCTTTCGGTTTACATGATGCTTAAGCTCAGCAGGAATTTGGAAACACTGCTATGGGCAGTTATACTCTTTCTTTTCTCAGGAGCGATGGGGTGGATTATTTTCCAGGCCCCAATATCCCCGGGACTTGGTCTGATGACACTGTTCACCGGTTTCTTCGGTCTCAGCACCATGACCTACAGTTTCAGTTCGGGATCATATCTACCTGAGCAGGAAATAGAGCCATTCACAGAGTTTGATGGTGGCACCGCCAGGTCTGTTCTTGCAGGCGGACTTGCATCCGTCCTTCTGGGATTCTTACCAGGATTTGGACCCGCCCAGGGCGGGATGATAGCATGTTCCCTCACGGGTTCGGGAGGAGAGGATTCACCGGGGGACTTCATCACTGCACTTTCATGCCTTAACACCTCGGATGCCCTCTTTTCCCTGCTGACACTCTACATAATTGGAAACCCCAGAAGCGGCATTGCTGTCTACATATCCCAGATCATGCAGGATATCGACGCCGGCCACATCTTCCTTTTCATATCAGCCTCCCTCCTGGCGGTATCCCTGGCGGCTGTGATAGCCATCAGGGCTGCTGATTATCTCTGCACCAATCTCTCAGGAATCAATTACGGAAAAATTTCACTGCTGGTCATGCTCTTCATGACAGCATCCATATTCATTTTTGCAGCCATGGAGGGGGCCAGCATACCCTTCATTGCCCTGGCACTTATAACATCAACGTCCTTTGGACTCATACCCCACTGTACCGGTACAAGTAAATCCCATCTCATGGGTGTACTTGTTATCCCGGCAGTGGCGGTCTACATGGGTATCTAGAGTGTATTCAGCCAGATTTATCTTATCAGCAGGGTGTTTTCTGCAAGTCTCTTTGCAGCATCAATAAATTCGCGAGGATCAACACCAGGGAAGGGGTCCACGATGCAGAGATCAAACCTCTCATCAATGAGATCTGGCAGTTCCCTTATATCCCTGTTGTAGACCCTGAACCCTTCATGGAATCCATTGACCCTCAGGTTCAGGCGGGTCATCTCACAGGCTTCCCTCCAGATGTCATTGAATACAACGTTCCGGGCACCGGCCTTAAGGGAGAATATCCCCAGGGTCCCCGGGCCGCATGTTGCATCCAGCACATTCTCAGGGCGTAGTGAGAGTATCTCACGCGCAGCAGTCTGAATCTTAAGGTTCTTTCCGGATGAAAACTCTATGTGGAGTCTGCTCTGCCTCCTGTATATTGATAGAGCTCCGGAAGGTGTTTCAATGATGTCACACCTCATATCGCAACCCGCAAGGAGCTCATATACATGGGGTCTGGTGCCGGAGTCCATCATCCCTGGAACAGTGCGCATATCACCCCTTAAAACACCCTTGACCTCTGGAACGTCTTCCATGATTGTTTCAGCGGTTCCTTTATCAAGATGGGGTGATAAAATAACAAGAGAGCGCTCTGGAAGGAATGGTGCAGATTCAAGGGGTAAAGCTGGAGTTATCAGGGGAGCCCCGACATCCCTGAGTCTGGCATCTTCAGGTACACATCCCTCCCTTATCATAATCCCTGCGACATGGGCCATGACAGCGTCAAGATGCCTCCGGCCGCATTCACAGATCCTGAGAACTGAACCGGATACGCCCTTAACGGGTCTGAACTTACTCAGGTGGGGGTCAATGCACCCATCGCAGGGGCTGTAGATATCAACACCGCCCCTGTAGGCAGGGAGGTCCTCCCCACAGACGGGACACCTTGCTGACATACACTTAAATATTATCCTCCACATATTAAAGGTTGAGTACTATGAGGGATAAGCGGAAGGAAATTCTGAAGGAGATCCTCGGGGAATTTGCAGCGGATGAGGAAGAACCACCCCGTGAGGAAAGGAAGGAGAGGCAGGCGGAATCGGAATTCAAGGTCGAAAAGGTACTTGAGAAGCCCAAGCCAAAACCAGCCTCTCCACGGGTTGATTTAAAGGACGTTGAGATAATTGAGGGAGACCTCATACCCCAGTACAAGGTTTCCCTTCCCAAGTTCTCTGAGAAGGAGAGGGAGCTCCTCAATGAGATCCGGGAAAAACTGGTTGAGGTCGCAGTCTCCAAGGGTGAAGAGTTCAGAATAGATGAATCCACCTTCATGTCTGAGGTTAAGGAGTTCCTCAGGATGAAGGGAGTTCGTAATGTTGACAAACTGGCAAAGCAGATATCCCAGGAGATGCTGGGGTACGGTGAACTGGACCCCCTAATAAAGGACGATGACCTTGAGGAGATAATGGTAATAGGTGTCAAAAAACCGGTATTCGTCTACCACAGGAAGCTTGGTATGATGATTACCAATGTCGTCTTCAACAACGATGACGACATAAAGGCCATCGTCGACCTCATCGCAAGGCAGGTCAACAGGCGTATAGACCAGCAGACCCCAATACTTGATGCGAGGCTCCCCGATGGTTCAAGGGTCAATGCAACAATACCCCCGGTTTCTCCAGATGGTTCCACCCTCACCATCCGAAAATTCAGGAAGGATCCCTTCACTGTTGTTGACCTCATAAACTTCAAGACCATGTCATCCCACCTTGCAGCCTTCCTCTGGGTATGCACAGATGGGCTGGGTGTGAAACCATGCAACGCCATAGTGGCGGGGGGTACCGGTTCTGGTAAAACAACAACCCTGAACACAGTATCTGCATTCGTGCCTCCGACCGAGCGTATAATAACCATCGAGGATACCCTGGAGCTTCAGCTACCCCACACCCATGTACTCAGGATGGAGACAAGGCCGCCCAACATAGAGGGTAAGGGGGAACTTGACATGGACACCCTCGTAAAGAACTCCCTCCGTCAGAGGCCCGACAGGGTCATTGTGGGGGAGGTGAGGGGCAGTGAGGCTATAACCCTATTCACAGCCCTCAACACAGGTCACAGTGGATTCGGGACACTCCACGCCAACACAGCAAGGGAGACCATAACCCGTCTCATAAACCCACCCATGAATGTCCCCCGGATCATGATACCGGCCCTGGACTTCATAATAATGCAGAACAGGATGTACAGGCCGGAGGGCGGCTCCATAAGGAGGATAACTGAGGTCGCCGAGGTCGTGGGTATGGAGGAGGGTAACGTCCAGCTCAACAGGGTCTTTGAGTGGAACAGCGTGGCTGATAAGGTTGAATATGTTGGTATAGCCAGCCAGACCCTCCGGGAGATAGCGGAACTGAGGGCCATAAGCATAAATGAAATCGAGGAGGAAATCGAGAGGAGGAGGCTCGTCCTTGAATACATGGCCGATGAGAATATAAGGAGCATAGATGAGGTGGGACGTTACATCCATGAATACTACAGGGACCCGGACGGTGTCCTGGACAGCATACTCTGAGGCGTATATAATGGTCTCCATCAGGGATATATTTGACAAACTTGGCGGCATAACACTCACATCCACAAAGAAGGTGGGTGAGGGTGTCCAGAAGCCGGTTCAGAAGATGGGTGAAATAAAGCCGAAGGCACCCCCCATTGGAAGGCCGGGAGGACTTCTGAAGAGGAGTTCAGAGAAACCAAAGCCAGGATTTCTCTCAAGGAGGGGCTCCGCCCGCGTCATAAGCCGCATGAAAATGACTCCTGAGGAGATAGAGGTCTTCAAGGGACTCATAGAAGCAGATAAGAGGCTGGAGGAGAGGGGTGAGGACAGTGCGACTCGTGCCAGCTTTGAGAGGGCGTCCCTTGAGGAACTCCTGAAGGAGGAGGAGAAGGAAAAGCTTGACCCTAAACTCATAATGATCCTTGGAGGTGGATCAGGAGCGGTCCTCCTGGTGGTGATGGTCCTCCTTGGATTTGGAATTGAGATAGGCCTTGCAATGATGCTTGCTGTTCTTTTCATGGCGATAATTATAATCTTCCTCCCGAACCTCCAGAGGGGTAAACGTTCAAGTGAGGCTTCAAGGGAACTTCCCTTCGCCCTCCGTCAGATGGCAACCGAGCTCAAATCCGGTCTCGGGCTCCATGACAGTATGAGATCAGTCGCGATGTCAGGCTACGGGGCACTCTCTGAGGAGTTTGCAAGGACCCTTGAGGAGATCAAGTATGGTGAGACAACAGAGAATGCACTCATTGAGATGAGCAACCGCATAGAATCTGATGGGCTTAAGAGGGCGGTTTACCAGATCACAAGGACCCTCAACAGTGGTGGGGACCTATCAAAGACCCTGAATGTTATAGCCGATGATATTGCCTATGAAATGAGGATGAAGCTCAAGGACTATTCACAGAAGCTTAATTCATTCACAATGATATACATGTTCCTGGCGATTCTCGGCCCTGTGATATTCCTCGTCATGCTTCTTGCAGCCGCCACGGTCATGGGTTCAGTTCTACCACCCATAGCCATAATAATGATATACCTGTTCCTCTTCCCCATGCTCGTGGGGTTCATGGCCTTCATGATCAAAAGACTTGAGCCAAAGCTCTAGCATCTGGTCGACAGCCACATTAATTTTTTGACAGCTTTGATGGATATTTGAGCTCTGGATCAATTTTTTAGAACTTTCACTTTACCGAAAAAAGGTTCTCCGGGCATTTGAAGTTCCGGATCAATTTTGCACAGCTTTTCACTGTTCCTTCAGGGCGTGGAGGAGTTCATGGTATTTCTTCTCTCCAAGGAGGTGGATGAGTCTGTGCTGTTTCTCTTCACCCAGAAAATGGAGCAGTCTGTGGTATGCATCTCCACCCAGGAGGTGGAGGAGTTCATGGTAGGTTTCCTCCACAGTCAGCTTCACATCAACTTCGAAACCAGCCATCCTGAGACGGTTCAGCAGATCAGCTGTCCTTGGAAGCCTTAAACTGGCCCTCCTGATTAGTTCAGCATCCCTGAATATCTCCCGGGGGGTGCCCTCTGCAATGAGTTCGCCACTGTTAAGGACAAAGACCCTCTCTGCAAACTGGCTTATTATTTCAACGTCATGGGAGGATATCATGACCGTTATGCCCTCCCTGCTCAGTTCAAGGAGTATCCTGATTATACCATCGGCTGTCTCCGGGTCCAGACCGGTCGTTGGCTCGTCAAGTACCATGATCTCAGGCTTCATTGCAAGTATACCGGCGATGGCCACCCTCTTCTTTTCCCCTCCGCTCAGGTGGTGTGGTGCCCGGTTCTCATAGCCGCTCATACCAACCTTTTCCAGTGATTCAGCCACCCTCTCCTCAACCTCATCCTCAGGAAGGCCGAGATTCATGGGTCCAAAGGCAACATCCTCCCTGACTGTTGGCGAGAATAGCTGGTCATCAGGGTTCTGAAAGACTATTCCGACCTTCTGTCGGATCTTGATCAGTTCATCCTTGCTGTAGTCTACCCTTTCACCATCAATTATGACCTCACCGGCAGCTGGTTTCAGTATGCCGTTTAGGTGCAGAAAAAGTGTTGATTTGCCTGCCCCGTTGGGCCCTATAACAGCAACCCTTTCACCCCTCTCCACCTTCATGTTTATACCCCTGAGGGCGGGTGTGCCGTCCGGGTAGCTGTAGCTTAAATCCCTGAGCTCGATCATCCAATCACCAGTAGCCGACCTGGAGTATATGGAGCAGCGCGAGTATAAAGATGTTTGCGGCTGCAAAGAGGACATCCCACCTGCCAAGGGTGCTTCTTGCAGTGTACATCTGACTGTCCTGGCTGTACCCACGGCTCAGCATGCTGAGGTACACCCTTTCCCCCTGCTCATATGCTCTCAGGAACATCATTGCAATGGTCTCACCCACCTTCCTGAGCCTCCAGCTATAGGATGTCCTTTTATTCCATATATCAAAGCAGCGGGTCTTCTGTGCGTTCCTTATCCTCTCAAGTTCATCATAGAAGAAGAACAGGTACCTTACTGTGAGGTTGAGCAGCATTGCAAAGTCTGAGGGGACACCGATTCTCCTTGCTGAACCAACCAGTTCCTGCATTGATGTTGTTGATGATAGAAGGATCACCGCTGTCACGCTCACGGTTACCTTCCCTAGGAGCAGGGCACCGAAGATCAGCCCCTCCAGTGTCACATCCATACCCAGGGGGCCGGTCCAGATAACAGTCCCTGGCCGTATGAAGGGCTGGAAGAGTGCAATGAAACCTCCGAAGGGGAGTATAAGGATTATACGCTTAAGGGCGTATGATGGTGATACATTTGATAGGAGTATAAGCAGGAGGAGATAGGCCTCCATCAAGATCAGTGTAACCACGCTGCTGGCTGAAACAGCGAAGGCTATAATTATGAAGGTTATTATGAGTTTGATACGCCCATCAAGCCTGTGGATTGAGCTCTCCTTGAGGCTCTCCCTTTCGATGTTTATGAGGTCTTCCATTCGACTTCACCAGAAAAAATTAATTGGGAGGATCACTCCTCTCCTCCCTCTTCACCTGCAGCTTCCCTGCCCCTGAAAACTGCGCCAACACCGTAGGCTATGGCCAGTACCAGGATCGTACCGATTACCATTGAAACTACACCGCCAAAGGGACTGTCACCCAGCGCCGGGAGGGTGTAGTCTGGTAGCGGTGACTCGAGGACGGGTTCTGTTTCAGGGTTTGGCATCACCTTCTCGGCGGTGCTCTCAAGGCCGTCCGGGTTTGGTGAGGCAAGGAACGGTGCCAGCACAGCTATTATGAGGGCAATTATTATGCCGGCAGTCATGAATTTTTTGTCTCGGGCATTCATTTTGATAACACCTCGGCACTTTTCTTTCCCCAGTCCCTCAGGGAGAAAAGATCAGGGCGGCTGCTCTGAATTGCAAGAACAACCACGACGGTTATTGCAGCCTCTATGAGGCCTATGACTGCGTGGTAGAGTCCCATCATCCAGAGTCCCTGTACGAGGGGGAATGTTCCTGCTATCCACATCTCCACTGCACAGGCAATGGCTGCAAGGAATATTGATGCCCATGATGCCACAATCACTGCGGGTATTTCACCTGCAGATCTCAGTGCCCTGAAGAGGTAGTAACCGGTGAAACCTCCAATCACACCCATGTTGAAGATGTTTGCACCCAGTGCCGTTATTCCTCCGTCACCGAAGATGAGTCCCTGCAGTATCAGTACAATTGAGAGAAGCAGGACAGCCGCCCAGGGACTTGCAAATATTATTGCAACAAGGGCAGCTCCAACCATGTGACCGCTGGTACCCCAGGGTATCGGTATGTTCATCGCCTGTATTGCAAATATTCCCGCTGCAAGAACAGCAAACAGTGGTATCTGCCTTTCTTTAAGATCCTTTCCAGCCCACTGCATGCTGAAGTAGAGGGCTACAAGGGCAATAAGCCAGTACACAAGGTACTGTGGGAATGGTATGAAACCATCTGGAATATGCAAGCTATTCGCCTCCTTAATCTTTTTTTAATTCCAATCACTATATCAAACATTCATATAATATAAAGGTTGAAGTGATTATTACTAATCTTCGGTTTCTCTTATATTGTGGTAATATCACACCCTGAGCGGAGGGATGACCATTGCAGGGGTCTCAGGGTGTATAATGGTAATAATCCTCCTTCTATCTGGCACATCTCCACCATTTATTAAAAAGGTCCAGGTCTTTATGTGTTCAGCGACAATGCACAAAGTTTATATATAGATTCCATAAAATGAAAAACATCATTATAAATCATTAATAATTGTCAATCGGGATTTAGTAATACTGGTGATAGATGTGGCGCCTGAATCAAAAAAAGCCAAAGACCTTAAAGGGGATTTCTGGGATGCCAAGAACATCCAGATATCCATAGGAGAAATAATAACTGAGGAAAAGCCTCCTGAAGAAGAGGTTAAGGGCCCGAAACCCCGTCCCCATGTGACTGACCTGAGATCATGGGACATGAAACTGCTTGAAAGGTACGAACCATTCTACGCACCATTCTGTGACATGTGCTGTCTCTGCACCTACGGTAAATGTGAACTTCTCGGGAAGAAGGGAGCATGTGGTATAGACGCAGCCACACAGCAGGCAAGGACGGTGCTGCTGGCATGCCTGATAGGGACAGCCGCCCATGCAGGACACGCAAGGCACCTGGTGGACCACCTCATAGAGAGGCTTGGAGAGGATTATAAGATAGACCTCGGCAGCAACGTGGATATAGAGGCACCAATAACACGGACGGTGATGGGTAAGAGACCCGCCACACTCGGGGACCTGAGGGAGGTGATGGACTACGCTGAGGAACAGATGTCCCACCTCCTTTCAGCCTGTCACACGGGACAGGAGGGGGACAGCAAGGACTTTGAATCAAAGGCATTCCACGCAGGCCTAATGGATGACCTTACAAGGGAGGTTGCAGACCTGGCCCAGATAGTGGCCCTGGACCTTCCAAAGGGTGACGAGGACGCACCCCTGGTTGAACTTGGATTCGGGACCATAGATACAGAGAAACCGGTTGTTCTCTGCATAGGCCACAACGTGCTGCCCGGCGCAGACATAGTTGACTACCTTGATGAGAATGAAATGGAGGACCAGGTTGAGGTCTGCGGAATCTGCTGCGCAGCAATAGACGTGACCAGGTACAATGAGGCAGCAAAGGTTGTAGGTCCACTATCAAAACAGCTCCGCTTCATAAGAAGTGGCGTTGCAGATGTGATAGTGGTTGACGAACAGTGCGTCAGGACAGATGTACTGGAGGAGGCCCTCAGGAACAGGTCAGCGGTCATCGCCACAACAGATAAGATGTGCCTTGGACTCCCTGACATGACCGATGAGGACCCTGATAAAATCGTGAATGACCTGATAAACGGTAACATAGAGGGCGCCCTGATACTGGACCCTGAAAAGGTGGGTGAGGTGGCTGTTAAGACTGCGATGAAACTTGCACCCATCAGGAAATCCCTCAAAAAGCTGCCAGATATTGATGAGATAATCGAGCTGGCATCAGAGTGCACAGACTGTGGCTGGTGCCAGAGGGTCTGCCCCAACAGCCTCCCGGTCATGGACGCCGTGAAGAAGGCGGCTGAGGGTGACATCAGCAAACTTGAGGAGATGGCCATCGAGGAGCTCTGCTACACCTGCGGACGCTGCGAACAGGAATGTGAAAGGAACATACCCATAGTATCCATGGTTACAAAGGCAGGTGAGAGGCGGGTCAAGGACGAAAAATACAGGATAAGGGCTGGAAGAGGACCGGCCCAGGACGTTGAGATAAGGAGGGTCGGAGCACCCATCGTCCTGGGGGATATACCTGGAGTGGTGGCATTTGTGGGCTGCTCAAACTACCCTGAGGGTGGAAAGGACGTCGCACTGATGGCAAAGGAGTTCCTTGAGAGGAACTACATCGTGGTAACAACAGGCTGTGGAGCAATGTCCATAGGCGAATACAGGGACGAGGATGGTCAGACGCTCTATGAAAAATATGGTGGACAGTTCGATGCAAAGGGACTCGTCAACATGGGGTCATGCGTTTCAAATGCACACGTATCAGGAGCAGCCATAAAGATAGCCAACATATTCGCACAGAAACCCCTTGAAGGCAACTTTGAGGAGATAGCAGACTACATACTGAACCGTGTGGGTGCATGTGGGGTTGCCTGGGGTGCCTACTCCCAGAAGGCGGCTGCCATAGCAACCGGTGTGAACAGATGGGGAATACCCGTCGTCCTGGGTCCTCACGGATCAAAGTATCGAAGGCTCTTCCTTGGAAGGGCAGATGATGAGGAGAAGTGGAAGCTGAATGACCTCAGAACAGGTGAGGTTATCGATGGGGAGCCAGCACCCGAGCACCTCCTCTACGCAGCAGAGAACCGGGAGGAGGCAACGGTCATGATAGCCAAGCTATGCATAAGGCCAACAGACACATCCAAGGGCCGTCAGATGAAACTCAGCAACTACATAGACCTTCACAGGAAATATCTTGGCACCATCCCGGACGATATAGACAGGTTCATAAGGACCGAGAAGGACATCCCGATAGTCTACAAGAGGGATGTCATGAAGATCCTTGAGGAGAAAAACTGGAAACCCAGGGAGCTTCCAAAGGAACCCTCACTCCTGGAGAGGTGATAGTCTTGAATGACAGAATAATACCATGGCAGCCCACTGTTATAGCCGGGCCAAAACAGGCAATGCTCGTAACACCCGAAACTGCGACCATGATGATAAAAAAGGCCAGGAGACCACTTATGGTTGTAGGGCCACTCGCCAAGCGCCAGGAAGTGCTTGAACATACGGTTAAAATCATAAGGCACTTCGATTTACCGGTGGTAGCAACGGCAGACACCTACAGGGCACTGAGTGAGGCCGGCATAGAATCAGAGCCCCACGGTATCGTGGAGATAACAAACCTCCTGAAGGACCCCTCCTGGGAGGGTATCCGCGGTGAGGGCCAGCATGACCTTGTAATATTCATAGGCTGCATATACTACATCGCATCCCAGGGCCTATCAAGCCTCAAACACTTCGCACCACATATAAAGACACTCACAATATGCAAGACATTCCACTCAAATGCAGATGCATCATTCCCGAACATGGATGATGATGAATGGTTCAGATACCTTGAGAAGATGTATGCTGAATGATCAGGATAATGGAGGAATTCAATGTTTGAAGACATACCAGTCGATGTAAGTCCCATGCATGAGGGGGAGAGGATAAGATCAGCCAACATGTTCGTTGAACTGGCAGGTCCCAAATCCATCGGAGCAGAACTGGTCCAGGTTAAGGACGAAGTCGAGGACGGAAAGGTGGAGGTCAGGGGGCCCGAGATAGATGAAATGGAACAGGGCCAGGTGTACCCCTTCGCCATAAACGTTGAGGTAGCTGGCAGTGAACTCGAGGAGGAACTTGAAAGCGTCATCGAGAGGAGGCTCCATGAGCTCTGCAACTATGTTAAGGGATTCATGCACCTCAACCAGAGGGACCAGATATGGTGTCGTGTGAGTACAGAGGCAAAGGACGCAGGTTTCAGGCTCGAACACCTCGGAAAGGCGCTCTCAGTCCTCTTCAGGGAGGAGTTCCCCATAATCGAATCAATAGCAGTAACACTCATGACAGATGAGGCAGCGGTCCAGGAATTCCTTGAGACAGCAAGGGAGAAATATGAGACCAGGGACTCAAGGGCAAGGGAACTTTCAGATGAGGACGTTGATGTCTTCTATGGATGTCTCATGTGTCAGTCCTTCGCACCCACACACGTATGCATAGTAACACCAGACAGGACAGCCCTCTGCGGCGCCATAAACTGGTTCGACTGCCGTGCAGCATACAAGATGGACCCTGACGGCCCGATATTCGAAATTGAAAAGGGTGAAGTCCTGGACCCTGAGAGGGGAGAATATGCAAATGTTAACGCTGCAGTAGAAGAAAATTCCCAGGGCACAACAGATAGGGTATACCTCCACAGTGTATTCGGTTACCCACACACCTCCTGCGGATGCTTCGAGGCAGTGGCATTCTACATACCTGAACTTGATGGTATAGGTATTGTTAACAGGGACTTCAGGGGAGAAACGCCCCTAGGGATACCATTCTCAGCAATGGCCGGGCAGTGCTCAGGAGGAAAACAGGTTGAAGGTTTCTCAGGTCTCAGCCTTGAATACATGAGGTCACCCAAATTCCTCCAGGCAGACGGAGGATACCACAGGGTGATCTGGATGCCAAGGGAACTCAAGGAATCTGTCCTGGAATTCATCCCGGAGGACGTCCGGGACAAGATTGCAACGGAGGAGGATGCAACATCAATAAAGGATCTCAGAAGATTCCTGAGGGACAATGAACACCCTGTCCTTGAAAGGGCGGCCGTTGAAGAAACTGAACCCGAAGAAGAGGAGGTTGAGGAGGCATACCCTGAGGAGACCCCGATTCCAGAGGGAGTCCCTGTAATGGCAGCACCTGAGATGACCCTCCCGGCAGCCGGAGGATTCAGGATAGTCCTCAAGAATGCAAAGATCTACGCTGAGAAGGTAATAATAAAGCGCAAATAAATCTCTCATGAGTGGTCACGTGATAATAGCAGTAAGTGGCAAGGGCGGTACGGGAAAAACGATGTTTTCAGCTTCCCTCATAAGGATCCTGGCATCAACAGGTGCAGATGTGCTTGCAATAGATGCTGACCCGGACTCAAACCTCCCTGAGGCCCTGGGGGTTCCGGTCAGCGGCACCGTGGGTGATGTCAGGGAACAGCTCAAGAGGGATACGGCTGCAGGCAGGATACCCCCATCGGCGAACAAGTGGGACATGCTTGACTACAGGATAATGGCCTCCATAACCGAAACCAGGGACTTTGACCTCCTTGTCATGGGCCGCCCGGAGGGAAGTGGCTGCTACTGCGCAGTCAACACCATGCTGCGAAGGATAATCGAGAACATAGCAGAGAACTATGACTACATAGTCATAGATACCGAGGCCGGCCTTGAGCACCTCAGCAGGAGGACAACCCAGAACGTTGACATAATGATAGTTGTAACCGACCCGTCAAAGAGAGGGATACTCACCGCAAGGAGGATAGTCGAACTCTCACAGGAACTTGAGATAAAATTCAAGAAGGTCTTCCTGGTCCTCAACAGGGTAAGGGAGGGGGACCTTGACAGACTGGAGCTGGATGATGGCCTTGAGGTCATAGGTGTCATACCCGAGGACCCCCTTGTCTCCAGTTACGACATGGAGGGCAGACCACTCTATGAGTTACCTGAGGATTCTGAATCATTCAGGGCCATAAAAAAGGTTGCAGAGAAGATTTTAAGTTTATAGAGGTGTGCTTATGGATAAATTAACGGAACTTCTGAAACTACTTCAGAACACAGAATCCATCGAGATAAACGAGTTCAGGATGGATGTTGAGGAACTGGAACTCTACCTGATGCCTGCAGTCCAGCAGGCCATACAGAAAACAGTTGAGGTGAGGGAGGCTGTCGAGGCACTGCCCGCGGAGGAGTTCAACCCACCCATAAGGTCATACCCCGGTGAGGTTGCCCAGGTAAAGCTTGGTGAGGGCACCCGCAAAAGTGTTTACCTTGGGGGGCAGAAGGCCCTCTACAGGTTCGAGGAGCCACAGCCAAACCCGCCGGTTGTCACATTTGACGTATTTGACATACCCATGCCTGGACTGCCGAGGCCAATAAGGGAACACTTCAGTGACGTCATGGAGGACCCGGGGGACTGGGCACGTAAGGCCGTGAAGGAATACGGCGCCAACATGGTCACAATACACCTCATAGGAACAGGCCCCAAGGTCATGGACAAATCCCCCAGGGAGGCCGCAAAGGATATCGAGGAGGTCCTCCAGGCAGTGGACGTCCCACTGGTGATAGGGGGATCCGGGGACCCTGAAAAGGACCCGCTGGTCCTTGAAAAGGCCGCAGAGGCAGCTGAAGGTGAAAGGTGCCTCCTTGCATCTGCCAACCTTGACCTGGACTACAGGAAGGTTGCAAGGGCAGCCCTTGACCACAACCATGCGGTCCTCTCATGGGCCATCACAGATGTCAACATGCAGAAGACCCTCAACCGTTACCTGCTTAAGGAGGGACTTAAACGTGAGGATATCGTCATGGACCCAACAACATGTGCCCTGGGTTACGGTATAGAATTCTCAATAGACGTCATCACAAGGACCCGGCTGGCAGCCCTCAAGGGGGATTCTGATCTCCAGATGCCAATGTCCTCAGGTACCACAAACGCCTGGGGTTCAAGGGAGGCCTGGATGAAGAAGGATGAATGGGGACCCACAGATTACAGGGGGCCCCTCTGGGAAATCGTAACCGGACTTACCATGATGCTCTCAGGTGTGGACATATTCATGATGCTACACCCCACCTCAGTCAGACTGCTGCGGGAGATAGGTGAAACCTTCACAAGGGAGTACATGACAGCTGAAACACCTGACCTGAGGGAATGGATAACTGAACTTGAATACCAGGAGGTTTAAAATTGCAGGTCACTGCCATGGATGTATACCGTTTACTTCCAAAAACAAACTGTGGTAAATGCAATGAGGCCTCATGCATGGCTTTTGCCACAAAGCTCATAGAAAAGGAGGTCACCCTTGATGATTGCCCACAGCTCAGTGGAGATGAAAGACAGAAACTGGAGAACCTTCTGGCCCCTGCTGTGAAGGAAATAACCTTCGGGCCGGAGGAGAATCAGGTGGTTGTGGGTGGTGATGAGGTCCTCTACAGGTATGAACTCACATACTACAATCCAACAGCCCTTGTGGTTGATCTTCCAGATGATCTTCCATCAGAGGAGCTCCTGAACAGAGCCCAAAGGATCATGGATCTGGAGTTTGAGCGTACCGGCGAAAAACTCACTCTCGATGCAATAGCCCTGAGGAACAGATCAGGGAGCCCTGAAAAATTTGCCGAGGCAGCAGAAGCCATAAGCAAACTCAAATTCCCTGTGGTCCTGTGCACCTTCGATGCAGAGGCCATGAAGGTGGCCCTTGAGGTCCTGGGTGATCAGAAACCGCTCCTCTACGCCGCCAGGGAGGACAACCTTGGTGAAATGGCAGAACTCTCAGTTTCATACGGGTGCCCCCTTGTGCTTTTCTCACCCGGCGACCTTGAAGAGATGAAGAATCTCTCAAGGAGACTCAGGGCCCTGGGAGTCACTGAAATTGTGCTTGACCCCGGCACATTCACGGGTGAGGGGATAGGCGACACCATAGACAACTTCGTCATGATAAGGCGCCTTGCAGTTGAGGACAGGGACGAGGACTTCCGCTTCCCAATAATGGGCATACCTGCACTCTCAAGGCTCACGGTATCCGATAAAATCGAGGCAAACATAAGGGAGGCCACAGTGGCAGCCACCCTCATGAACAGGTACGCTGACATCCTCATACTCGCCGGAACCGAGATATGGGAGATCATGCCGGTCCTAACACTCAGACAGGGACTCTACACCGACCCGAGGAAGCCCCAGGCCGTTGATCCAGGTGTCTATGAATTCGGTGATGTTGATGAGAACTCCCCGGTTATACTCACAACCAACTTCTCACTCACCTACTACACGGTTGAGGGGGACCTCAAGTCAGGTGATGTTACAGCATACCTCCTCGTCCTTGATACAGAGGGCAGGGCCGTGGACGTTTCACTGGCAGGAGGACAGCTCAATGGTCCGGCAGTGGCTGAGCTCATAAAGGAGACAGGTATAGAGGAGCGGGTCAGGGACAAGGTCATGATAATCCCTGGACTTGCAGCTCCTGCAAGCGGTGAGATAGAGGATGATACTGGCTGGAGAGTCCTTGTTGGACCAAGGGACTCCTCTGGAATACCAGACTACCTTGATAAACTTGCATCAGAGTGAGGGGTGGTTCAGTGAAGATGCTGATGGTCATGGACCCTGCGAGGTGCAGTGGCTGCGATGACTGTATAAATGCGTGCAGGGAAACCCACGGAGTCGCCAGGGCAAGGAAGGGAGATAGGATGCCCCTATTCTGTCTGCAGTGCCATCCAGAGAAGGCTCCCTGCGCAAGGATATGTCCGGTGGGTGCCATAAGGGAGGTTGACGGGGCCCTTGTTGTTGATGAGGAGTCCTGCATACTCTGCAAGCTATGCATGGTGGCCTGCCCGGCTGGCATGATTGTGATGAACACTGAGAAGAAATCAGCAGAGAAATGCACACTCTGCATGGACGCAGACGTCATACTGCCAGCCTGTGTGGAGGCATGCAAGGAGAATGTTCTTAAACTGGTCTCCCTGGATGACCTTGCTGAGCTGAGGGATCGCGCTGACTTCAGTGAGGTCCTTGAGGAGGCAGTGAAGATATACGGGAAAAAGATCTAGCCATCCCCTCTCTCCCCGTAGCCTTGGATTTCAACGTGAAGGGTGTTTATGAACACCCTTATATATTTATATGATTCCTTCAGGTCCTCAATGGGGCCCCTGAAGTAGATGTAGTATATGTATCCTCCCTTTTTGAAGATGAAGGTCACTATCCTTTCATTTTTTGTATCTGCAGTTATCATGTATCCATGTTCACTGTCAACTGTTATATTGCTCCTTGCTATGTTAAGGAGGCCCCTCATATTCAAAACTTCAAGGATGATCTCTGAAAATTCATCGGCAGTTAAACCCTCAGCCCTCCGCCTTTTTATGGCTATTTTGAGATTGTCACTCCAGGCATCAATGAGCCTCTCACCGTCGCGGGTCTCAAAGATGTTCCAGAACCTGGGGTACCTGAAGCTGATTTCACCGTCATGGAATTCCTCTAGATCAGGTTCAACGTCGATGATGTCAATGGCTTCACGTGCCTTCCTCCTCACAAAGAGGTAGGGATCCTTGAGGGCCATGTGGAGATCCTCAAGGGCTGCAGGGTCACCTATGCGTCCGAGGGCCTCGGCAACCTTGCCACGGACATAACGATTTTCATCCCTTCTGCGACCCGCGGGCATCCCTTTAAGCCTGGGCACAGCCCTTCGGGATCCTATCTCACCCAGGGCCTCAACAACCATGGCACGTGTCTGCCATTGCGGGTCTGAAAGTTTCTCAAGGAGGGGGTCCACAGCATATTCACCCATATTAACGACGGCCAGCAGTATATGGCGTCTGACCTCTGTATCGGGGTCATTGAGGTTATCCAGAAGGACTTCAAGGCACCTTTTATCCCCGAATCTTCTTATGACCTTCGCAGCGGTTTTACGGACCATCCATGAACTGTCGCCCAGGGCCCGGGATGCATATCTGAGGCCCAGTTCAGGGTCCAGTCCTGCAATGGACTCAATGGAGTTCCTCCTTATATCCTCTGATGGATGGTCCACAAATTTTTCAATGGCCCTCAGGGAGTCCTCTGATGGGAACTCTGAGAGTGACCGCATTGCACCTATTTTAACTTCATCATCAGGATCCTCAAGGGCCCTGAGGAGGGGTTTAACCGCCGAGGGGTTTCCTATTTTTCCGAGAGCCCTTGCTGCGGCCGCCCTCACACCTGCAAGTATGGGGTAGTCCTTCTGCCATTCCTCATATCTGAGGGCGTCCATGAGGGCATCAGCAGATCTCTCATCTGCTATCCTCTCAAGGGCAACTGCGGCCTCCCTTCTAACGGTAAAATCATGGCTTTTGAGGGCATCTATGAGGCCGGAAACATCATTGGACATCAGAAGAGCATTGATCTTATCGGTGAATGCAATCACAATCCCCCCTAAATCTCTAATTTATAATTTACTCTGGAAAAAATAAGTTTTGTGGTTTTTCAGGGATCAGCGATTTCAGAGGCAAGCTTCATGGCTTTATCTTCTCCGTATATAATCTTCATATTCCAGAGGAATGTGAGGAATGATTTAAGGGGGGTGGGGTCCTTTCCAATCCCTCTTTTCTCGATGTAGCCAACTGTTTTCTCTAGGGATGTTTTATCCCCCGCCACACTGTAAATCAGTGCAGTGTTGGCATAATCTGCCAGACAGTATACACTTTCGTCTCCAGCAGAGAGGAGTTTGATTCAGCATATAAATTCCTGATAAGTTTAAAGAATATCTCTGAGTATTCTTAACATTGAAGGATAGTCCTTTAAAATCCTCAGAAGGGATATCTTTGAAATTGAACTTAAATCTTTTCCCTCAAGGGATTTCAGCAGGGCATCGAGTTCCTTATCACCGAGCCCATCAAGGATTTTCCTGAATTTGAGTGACCTTTCAAGGTTCTTACCAATCTTTTTGCGCCATCTCATCTCATACCTTGAGAGGAATCTGCCGTCAACCCTTCCAGATTCAATGGCCTCGGCGGCAACCTCACCGGCGATTTTTGCGCATTCAGCTGCAAGGTGTATCCCACCACCGGTGAGGGGGTCAACCTGTCCGGCGGCATCCCCCACAACCAGGAGACCATCTGTGAAGGTCCTCTCAATGGGTCCGCAAACAGGTACAGCTCCTGCATTGAATTCTATCCTCTTAAATCCTCTCTCCTCCATGAACCTGTTGAGATAGCTGAGGGGACCCCTCTCTGAGCAGCTTTTTCTCCGTATTCCAAGGCCCACATTTGCCCTTCCTTCACCCTTGGGGAACACCCAGAGATAACCTGATGGTGCAAAACGGCTCCCGAAGTAGAATTCCATGGTTTCAGGGTCCACGTCCATACCTGCAACCTCGTACTGGACACAGGAACAGAGGTCAGCTGGCCTGAAACCTGTTTCAAGACCGGCCTTCCTGGCGATGCTGGACTGCACACCGTCTGCGGCAATCACCATTCCACATTCAACCTCCTGGACTCCATCGGGCCCCCTGAACACCACACCACTGACTGATCCCTCCCTGAATATTAGGTCCCCTGCGATGGACATTGTGAGTACATCGGCGCCGGCTTCAGCGGCCCTCAGTGCAAGGTACTTGTCGAAGGACTTTCTTTCGAGGATATATCCCCTCACAACAGGATTTTCTGTCACAATCCTGGCACCGAGGGGTCCGTTCACCGCGGCTGCCCGGATCCTTGTGCATGTGAACTCAGGAAGCGGTTTTAAACCTGTCGATTTGAAGAAACTGTCACTCACTCCGCCTGCACACTGCACAGGGGTCCCGATTTCAGGGTTACGCTCCAGTAACAGAACACTGAGGCCCAGCCTTGCAGCGTGATAGGCCGCTGTTGAACCGGCTACCCGTCCACCAATAACCACCACATCATATTTCATGATAGCACCTTATTGCATCCACTGGACAGACCGCAGCACAGTCACCACATTCACTGCAGCCTTCACCCACCATCAGTTCATATTCGAGTTCAAGCACATTAAATGGACAGACACTAACACAGGCACCGCACCGCATACAGATTGATCCATCATGCTTCAATTGACCACCACTATGGATATGGTCATCAGATTGAATTAAGTTTACCAGCCACACATGACCGTTAAATTAATATACCACTTTCTACTACTAATCAATTACCATGCAGGGGTGCCCGAGCGGCCAAAGGGGGAGGACTTAAGATCCTCTGGCGCAGGCCTTCGAGGGTTCGAATCCCTTCCCCTGCACTAAGAATTTTAACGGTTCTGATCATGTTATGATTGCCTTAGTGGCTCAGGTGGTAGAGCGATGCCTTGGTAAGGCATAGGTCGGGGGTTCGAATCCCCCCTAAGGCTTTTCTACTGATTTTAAGGTGTTCTAATGGAGAAAAAAATTGCCCAGATTTCAGATGTGCACTTCGGTGAGAAGAACTTCTCAGATCAGCTCAGGAAAAATCTTCTACACCAGCTTGAAAATGAGAACCCTGACCTCATAATAGTCTCAGGTGACCTCACAACAGAGGGATACTCACACGAGTATGAACTTGCAGCAGCATTTGTGGATGAACTTAGGACCATCACATCCACCTACACAATCCCCGGCAACCATGATGCAAGGAATGTGGGTCTTATCCACTTTGAGAAGTTAATAGGAAGGAGGAAGTTTGTCCACCACGACTCTGAATTCGCGGTTATAGGCCTTGACTCCTCTGAGCCAGATATAAACGACGGTCAGATAGGAATGGATCAACTTGACTGGCTCAGTAAGGAACTTGAACGTGTTCCTGATCACCTGTGCAAGATAGTCACATTTCACCACCACCTGCTACCCATACCCAACACAGGGCGTGAGAGGAACATCCTCCTGGACTCAGGTGACCTTCTTAAACTCCTGAAGGAATACGGTGTGGATTTTGTGCTCAACGGACACAAGCATGTGCCTAATGTGTGGATGATTGAGGGAATGGTTACACTTAACTCTGGCACAGCCACAACAAGGAAACTGAGGGGTGAGACATTCCCTTCACACAACCAGCTAAGAATAAACGATGACAGGATTTCAGTTGACCTCATAAACACTGAGAACGGCTCAGTGAGGGAAATAGCCAGTTACTCTGTCCGGGTTGAGGATGAGGAATACAGGATATGCTCCTATATGCACTCCATATGAATACCCGGGGGTTCATCATCAATAAATTCATTTTTGATGCAAAGCTTGATATACCAGCAGAACATAACTGTTCTCTAATAGAGAAAATAAATATGCATAATATGATCTAAAATGCAGATGTCAGAAGAAATGGCTGAGGGGTGGTTGCATTGACCAAGGCCTTTGATATACTCATGGCGGGTGTGATCTCAGGGATAGTTGCATTCACAACCTCAAAGCTGGGAGTTGGCGGAACCGTCATGGGTGCCGTTCTGGGTTCAATGCTGTATCAGCTGCTTTCCCACTACTTCAGGGAGCCCCTCAAGAATGTTAAAACAGAGAGGGTTGAGAGCAGGGCGGTCTTTGCGATACCACTCATCATTATCGTCATAATCGAGTTCATCTACCTTCTTGGAAATTTCCAGTGGAGGCCACAGCAGATATTCTACTTACTTGAGGAGGCCACATCCTGGAACCTCTTCAGGTCAATAGGTGTGGGTCTCATGGTGATGGGTATATACCCCCTGTTGCAGCCAGAGACCATAAAGAAATCCTATGGTTATGTGCTCCTCCTAATGGGCTTCATCGTCCTGCTAAGGGGCCTTGTGGATGTGAACTCGCCCCTGGTAACTGTTTACAGGGCTATTTTCTATGAATTCGACGTTCTGATAACCGTTACGGTTATTCTTAGCCTTATCTACATGATCATATCCATATTCAGGGAATCCGTTGTTATAGTAATTGAAGATGAGGTGTCTGAGGAGAATGAAAAATAAGACAAAGAATGCTACTCTAAAATCGATCATAGATGTCATCCTCTATGAGAACCCGTCCACACAGGATGAAATCGCTGAACGCCTTGGCATAACAAGGAGGTACGTCACCAAGCTTCTGCAGCCCCTCATCAGGGAGGGCGTTGTTAGGAGGGCCTACATTGTGGATATAAAGAAATTTGATGAATTCCCTGAGCTCTTCGGTGAGGAGGTAACCTCGAGGGAATACGCTGGAAGCTTCTTCATAAAGGAGATACTCAGGGACATGGCACAGCATGTGTGCAAACAGCTCAACAAATCCTTCAGGTCCCTGGAGGAGTACGATGAGGACCTTGCAAATGAGGCCCTCAAGATGGACTACATAACAAACACAATGCATGAGAAGGTGCGCTCCTCTGTTGATACTGCAATAGCAATGAATCCCTACTCTGAGTTCAGCAAGACAATGGCCTTTACAGAGATAGCCTATGACCTTGAAAGGATAGGTGACCATTCAGCGATAATAGCAAACTTTGCCATAAAGGAATCCTATGAGGTTGACCCTGCAATGATGGAGTACCTCAGGGATATGTTCTCCATCGCCGTTGAGATGGTGAAAACTGCGATGGACGCCTTTCTTAATGAGAAACTGGAACTGAAGGCAACTCTCATGTCCCTCGAGGATGATATTCACAGGATCCAGAAGAATGCCCTTAACTGTGTCGCCACCCAGATGGCTGAAACACCCTTTGAGGATAAGGAGAGGTCAACCTATTACATATCACTCTCCAGGGTTGTTAAGACCCTTGAGAGAATAGCAGATATATCCATTGAGATATTCGACACTGCAGGTGAATACTACAGGAACATCCCGAGGACAACCACACCTGAACGCTTCAGGCGGAGGGAGAGAGAGGAGTCCTGATTAAGTTTCACCTGTTCCTCTTTTCTCTTTCCATGTACTCTTTTATCTTTTTCTCCTCCCATTCCTTACCCAGGAACCTATCACCTATAAAAACTCCGAAGGCATGCCATATTATTCCTATTCCCCAGAATACCGTTATCCAGTAGAACCACCATGTCCCGGGAGTTGAGAGGAGGTTTATGAGGAAGAGTGTAAGGTTAACTATTGTAAAAACTGATATGTGGATGTAAAATCCCTTGAGATCCTCTACTCTCTTCCTGGCTCTTTTGTATTCGTCGTCTTCCATATTTCTGACCCATTAAGTGTTCTGTAATCTGCTTCTAATATTCTTTTCTCCTCGCCGTCGTACTGTATTTCTTCGATTTCGAAGAATTTTCTGAAGGCTGGTTCCCTGACCTTTTCCTCGTAGACGTGGGATATGAGTCCTGGGAGGCGTCCTATCATGAATACTCCTGCTCCGGTCCTCCAGTCGAATCCCATGTCTGATAGTATGCCGGCGTTGGCCCCGTCAACGTTCATCCGGACTCCCTTGCGTTCCAGGAGTATCTCCTGGACCTCCAGTGCAAGGCTGGTGTGGGGTCCCACGCAGCCGTAATCCTCTGCAAGTTCCAGTAACCTGACGGCCCGGGGGTCGGCGTTGTGGTAGCGGTGCCCGAAGCCGGGGATCCTCCTGTTGGCCTGGAGGTGATCATCCACCAGCCTCAGGGCAGCATCAGGGATCTCATCCTCAGACTCGCAGGATGATACGGTCTCCTGGAAGAGCTTCATGGAACGCTCAATGGCACCCGCATGATTCTTACCAAAGGCAAGAAGACCCCCGGCAATACAGGCATGAACCGGAGAACCCGCCGAGGCAATCATACGGGCAGCCTGAGTACTCGGCGGAGTAACACCATGATCACAGAAGGACACCAGGACAGCCTCAAGCATACGCGCAACATTCTGAGGGGGAAGCTCACCCCTGATCAGAAGATAAACCATCTCAGAAAAGGAAACACCACCAATAAGATCCTCCTGAGAATAACCCCTCGTAACAATACGGTTAGGCTCAACACGCGTAATGGAAGTCCTCCACCTGGGATTTTTAACCCGCAGTATATCATTTATTATCCCTTCATTCATCATATCACTCCATCTGATCTTCATGTATTTAAATTTTAATGCATTTAGTGCATCTTTATTCACTTGTTGTGAATTAAATTCCTATGCACACAGGGTTTAGTTCACAAAATAGGTAATTAAGTACACAAAAATAGTAAATTTTAAATAGTTCTAGGATAAGGTAAAGGTTGAGGTGATAAAATGGACACCAAACTGATCATAGGAATAGTCGTGGCAATTGTAATTATTGCAGGCGCAGTCCTGGCACTTGGAGGTGGCGGACAGCAGGAGAAGATAGACATTGTTGGTTCAACATCTGTCCAGCCAGTTGCAGAGAAACTTGCAGCTGAGTACATGAAGAAGCACCTCAATGTTAAGATAAACGTCCAGGGCGGCGGATCCAGTGTCGGTATCAAGAGTGCCGCTGACGGCACAGCAGACATCGGAACAAGTTCAAAGGAACTCAAGCCCGATGAGAAGAAGGGCCTCACAGAATACCTTATAGGTAAGGATGGAATAGCCATAATCGTAAACAGCAAGAACACAGTCTCAGACCTAACAAAGGACCAGGTGAAGGATATCTTCAGCGGTAAGATAACCAACTGGAAGGAGGTCGGAGGCCCCGATGCAAAGATAACAGTGGTAACACGTGAAGACGGCTCAGGAACCAGGAAGGCCTTCGAGGAAATAGTGATGGGTAAAGAGACCAAGATAAAGAAGGATGCCATAGTTGAAAGTTCAACAGAGGCAGTTAAACAGGCAGTTAAACAGGATCCAAACGCCATAGGATTCATATCACTCGCCAATCTCGATGAAACAGTCAAGGCACTTAAAATAGATGGTGTCGCACCATCAGAGCAGACAGTCGCAGATGGATCCTACAAGATACAGAGACCATTCCTGTTCCTGGTAAAGGGCAGCGCAAAGGGTGCAGTTAAGGACTTCATAGACTGGGTCCTCAGCCCGGAGGGACAGGCAATAATCAAATCAGAAAAGGTTGTACCGGCAAAGGCCTAGTGGTTTTCACAACCACAACATTTTTTCTTTCCGTCACCTTCAAGTGAACTTTATTAACCAATAGGTGAAATCAATAACTGAAGGTGATGGACATGGAGCTGAAACCCAAAAACATCCTCATAATAATCATTATCATCGCACTCGCATACCTCATGATCAAACCCGGAGCAAACTATGAGAGAATTGAAATTGCTGGTTCCACATCTGTTCAGCCAGTTGCAGAGGAACTTGCAGCTGAGTACATGAAGAAGCACCCCGATGTTAAGATAAACGTCCAGGGCGGCGGTTCCGGGATGGGTATAAGGACGGTCCAGCAGGGAATAGTCGATATAGGGACCAGCTCAAAGGCCCTGAAACCTGAGGAAAAGGACGACCTTCAGGAATACGTGATAGGTAAGGATGGTATAGTGATAGCCGTTAACAACCAGAACCCCGTCGATGATCTGACAGTGGACCAGCTCAGGGATATCTTCAGCGGTAAGATAACCAACTGGAAGGAGGTCGGAGGCCCCGATGCAGAGATACATGTGATAGTCCGTGAGGAGGGATCAGGGACCAGAAGCTCATTCAAATCACTTGTCATGAAGGACGAGAAGATAAGGTCCGATGCAATCGTTCAGGGCTCCACAGAATCCGTGAAACAGGCCATAAAGAGCGACCCCTACGCAATTGGATTCGTTTCAATGGCACATATGAGTTCCGATGTGAAGGCACTTGAGGTGAATGGAGTGACACCCTCAGAGACCACCATAGCAGACGGATCCTATCCACTGGTGGTCCCATTCGAATTCCTGACAAAGGGAGAACCCAGGGGAGTCGTAAAGGACTTCATAAAGTGGGTTTTCTCACCTGAAGGGCAGGCCATTGTAAGGAGCCAGAAGGTTGTACCGGCAATAGCAAATGTCTCGGATGATACCTAGGAGGTAAAGCATGATCAGCAAAACAAGGGAAAAACTCATTGAGAAGGGTCTTTTCATAACCGCAATATTCTCAATAATCGCCATCCTTCTCATAATAGTCTTCATATTCAGGGAGGGATTCCCCATATTCCAGGGGTATGGGGTCACAAACTTCATCTTTGGAATGGACTGGGCACCTTCAGATGGTAAGTACGGCATCTTCACCATGATCGTCGGGTCACTGTACATAACCTTCCTGTCCCTGGCCATAGCCGTCCCCCTTTCAATCCTATGCGCAATATTCATGGCTGAGGTGTCACCTGAAATAATGCGCAGGATACTCAAACCGGTAATAGAGACCCTTGCAGCAATACCATCAGTGGTATATGGTTTCTTTGGGCTGATCATCCTGGTACCCTTCATAAGGTCCAGCCTTGGAGGTACCGGTTTCGGACTTCTAACAGCATCACTCATACTCACGGTCATGATAATGCCAACAATAATCAGTGTCTCAGAGGATGCCCTAAGATCGGTGCCACTGGAGTACAAGGAGGCCTCCCTTGCACTTGGGGCCACCCAGTGGCAGACCATCAGGAAGGTGATATTCCCGGCGGCACTGCCCGGCATCATCACATCAATCATCCTCGGGATGGGTCGTGCCATCGGTGAGACCCTGGCAGTTATCATGGTGGCCGGTAACGTCACCCAGATACCATCATCGATACTGGACCCTGTAAGGGCCCTCACATCCAACATAGCACTGGAGATGGGCTACGCCACCGGGCTACACTACAGCGCACTCTTTGGGACCGCCATCATCCTGTTTTTTGTCATAATGGCTCTGCTGGTGGTTGCCAACTACTTCCACTACAAGAAAAAGATAGTTATAGGTGGAGGATATCTCTAGGAGGCTTAAAATGTCCTTCAGAATAATATCACCCAAGACAAGCCAGAAGATAATGACAGGAATCTTCTGGGCTTCAGGAATCGTGACAGTACTGATACTGCTCATAATAATTGGCTACATACTCATGAAGGGCTTGCCAGCCGTAAACCTGGAATTCCTGCTTTCAGAACCGGTTGACTCTGGAAGAGCAGGTGGGATAGCTCCCATGATAGTATCCAGCCTCTACGTCACACTGCTAGCCGGTATAATAGCAACACCACTGGGTGTCGGGGCAGCGGTCTACATGACAGAGTATGCCACAGAGGAACGCATCGTGAAGCTGATAAAGTTCGGAGCAGAAACCCTGGCATCCATACCATCAATAGTATTCGGGCTTTTCGGCTTATCATTCTTCGTGGTTTTCCTCGGCCTCGGGTGGTCAATCCTCTCAGGGGGACTTGTACTGGCCCTCATGGCCCTTCCAACCATATTCCAGGTTGCCCAGGTCTCAGTAGAAACGGTTCCACAATCCTACAGGGAGGGAAGCCTGGCGCTTGGAGCCACAAAGTGGGAGACCATCTACAGGGTGGTTATCCCTGCAGCAATCCCCGGCATAACCACCGGTGTGATACTGGGAATGGCCAGGGCAATATCAGAGGCTGCTGCGGTAATGTTCGTTGTGGGGTCAGCACTTTCAATGCCAGTATCCATCTTCGACCCTGGAAGGCCCCTCCCACTGCACCTCTATGTGCTGGCAACAGAGGGCATTTCACTGAAGAACGCCTACGGCACCGCGGCTGTCCTTGTGATAATCGTCCTTTTAATCACGGTTCTAACAAACACTCTTGTTGATAGATACAGAAGGAAGATGATGGGGAGATAGGTGATCTGCATGTACAGAATCGAAGTTGAGGACCTGAACGTTTACTTTGACGAGGCGCACATCCTCAAGGATATAAATCTCAAGATACCCAAGAACAC
The DNA here is from genome assembly GCF_000828575.1 of Methanothermobacter sp. CaT2. Classification (GTDB taxonomy): domain Archaea; phylum Methanobacteriota; class Methanobacteria; order Methanobacteriales; family Methanothermobacteraceae; genus Methanothermobacter. The sequence goes on from NZ_AP011952.1 coordinate 1,557,514, forward strand.
GGTCACAGCCCTCATAGGGCCATCAGGCTGTGGTAAGTCAACATTCATCAGAACCCTTAACAGGATGAATGATGTGATAAGCGGCTTCAGGCATGAGGGCCACGTCTACCTTGATGGTAAGGACATCTATGACCCTGACATGGATGTGGTGGAGCTCAGAAAGAAGGTTGGGATGGTCTTCCAGAAACCCAACCCCTTCCCTAAGTCCATATTTGAAAATGTGGCCTACGGTCTCAGGGTCCATGGATATGATGACAGGGACTTCATAGAGGAGCGTGTGGAGGAAAGCCTGAGGGCTGCAGCTCTCTGGGATGAGGTCAAGGACAAACTTGATAAATCCGCCCTTGGACTCTCAGGGGGACAGCAGCAGAGGCTATGCATAGCAAGGACCATAGCCATAGAACCTGAGGTTATACTCATGGATGAACCGTGCTCAGCCCTTGACCCCATATCAACCACCAAGATCGAGGATCTCATCCACAAGCTCAAGAATGACTACACCATCATCATAGTGACCCACAACATGCAGCAGGCCACAAGGGTCTCAAAGTACACAGCCTTCTTCCTGCATGGTGAAATAGTTGAAAGCGGCCTCACAGAGCAGATATTCATAGAGCCGAGGGATAAAAGGACTGAGGACTACATTACAGGAAGATTTGGATAAGGGTGTGGAAATTGATCGGCGCTCTCCTTGAAAGCAGACTTTCAAATGTCCTGGATGAAACCGTCAGGTATGGTAATGAAACCTCTGAAAGGGTGGGAAGAGCCGTATCCAGCTACATCAAAGGGGATGAGGAGACTGCAAGGGAATTGATAGATACAACGGCAGCTGTTAATGAGAAGAGCTACAGGATAGAGGATGAATGCCTCAAAATCCTTGGCCTTCATCAGCCCGTTGCAAAGGACCTGAGGCTGGCATCCAGTATAATGAGAAGTGCAATTGAACTTGAGAGGATAAACATACTCCTTGCCTACATTGCAAGGTACGCAATTGATGGAAGGGACAGGACACCTCCACACATAGAGTTCATGTCCCAGACGGTTCAGGATATGATAAATGATGCACTCGGGGCCCTCATGAACCGTGACATCCAGCTACTTAAAAGGTCAACGAGGAATTATATCCAGCTTCAGGATCTATACAACCAGCTTCAGGAGTCAAACAGGGACTTCTCAGAATCAGGTAATCTTATGCTGGTAGCAAGGAATCTGCTCAGCATGGGCCACCATGTTATGGGGATGGACGACAGGATAGCCTATCTCATAGTGGGTAAAAGGGTTATCCATCATAAGGTCTTCTACAGTGTACTTATGAAATGAATAGTTGGGGGGATTAAATGTGGCTACCCTTTGATAACCCGAGGAAGATGGACTACACCGTCCTTAAAAGGTCTTCAGTACCCGAATTTTCGTATATAAGGATCCTGGACAATGAAAACGAGGCCATAATCTTCGTAACGGGAAATAACATTGTGGGAGCCTGGCACATTGACTTCAACACCCTCGAGGAGACTCACAGCCATAAGGCAATGGAGAGACTGGAGATAAACCATGATTCAGTGGTGGAGGTCTATGAGACCGATGCGGATCTCTTCGAGACCCTGATTGAACTCAATGATGAATCAAAACTTTCAATACCCATTGATGCGGAGATTATAATAAATGAAATGTTCCTTGATAAATCATCCCGTGAGGAGCTCCTTGAAAGGTACAGGATAAGGGTTCCGACTGATGAGGCGATTGAAAGGTTGATTGAGGATTACAAATCCAGATAGTAAAATCCAGGAGGACTTTTAATGGAAAAGAAGTATCCGCGGATACTGTTCCGCAAAAGGCTTAAGGATCTGAGGAAGGATATGGAGGAGGTTTCACAGAAAACCCTTAAAACACATAAACTAGCAGTTGACCTCCTGATGGAGTATGATGAGGAAAAGAAGGAGAAGGTAATAAAAAACAGCAGGGCAATAGATGACATGGTCTTCAACCTTGAGAGGAAGGCTATAAGTTTAATAGCAGCTGAACAACCCGTTGCAGGAGACCTGAGATTTATAGAGGCCTGCATTAAGGTTGGAAGTCATCTCAAGAGGATAGGCTACCTGGCGGCCAACATAGCCGAGGCTGCAGAGAAACTGAAGGACGAGGAAATTCCGAGAAGACCCCTTGAAGACCTGAAGCACATGTCTGACTTCGTGCAGATGATGCTCTCCAAGGGAATCTACGCCTTCCTTGACCAGAACATGGAAATGGCGAGGGAGCTCAGGCATGATGATGATAAGGTGGATGACCTCTTTGACCAGACACTTGAACATGTAACAAGAAGCATGTTTGAGGATAAGGAATCAATCTCATACCTGGTTAATCTCCTCTTCATAGCAAGATTCCTTGAGAGGGTTGGTGACAGGGCTGTCAGCATTGCTGATAGGACGATCTTCATGATAACGTGTGAGAAGCCATGAAGGCTGTCAGCATTGCTGATAGGACGATCTTCATGATAACGTGTGAGAAGCCATGAAGGCTGTCAGCATTGCTGATAGGACGATCTTCATCTGAGAGAAGCATGAATAAACACCTAATTCCAACCTTTATTTTCACTGTATTCCTATCATCTACAGCCCTTTTATTCTTATTACCGGAAAAGCATCTACATTTTCAATTTGTCTGGAGGTGCCTCATGGAATGCCCGATGGATGTTCATCCCGGAAGAAGAAAAATTAACGGTACTGAATGTATACTCTGCCTGAGATGTGTTTTTTCACGTCCCGCCGGAGCCCTTCACATATGATCTCTCAGGATTGCAGTGGCTCTCCTTGCAGCCCAGCACTGTATGCAGACACCCACGGGGAGCCCTGCAGTGTGTGTATGGGCAGTCTTTATCTTAACGTCAAGGGCGGTGGTCTTACCACCCATACCCATGGGGCCACTGCCAGACTCGTTGATGGAGTTCAGTATGTCCTCCTCAAGGGATGCAAGTTTTTTATCAGGATTTCTCTCCCCAACACGTTCAAGCAGGGCCTTCTTTGCAAGTTTCATCGCAAGGTCAGAGGAGCCACCGATACCCACACCCACAATTACAGGGGGGCATGGCTTTCCACCGGCTTCCAGGACGGTCCTCACAACAAAGTCCTTAATACCCTCAATTCCATCACCCGGGAGGCCCATAAGGAGTGCATTGTTGTTCTCAGACCCGAATCCCTTCGGAAAAACTGTTATATCAAGATTATCAGTGTCTGTGATTTCAACGTCGATCTGGGGTATCATCTGACCGGTATTTGTGCCGGTGTTCTCCCTTGTGAGGGGATCAACAACATTTGGGCGCAGCGGAACCTCCGCTGTGGCCCTCTCAACACCTGCAGCTATACCCTCATAGAGGTCTTCAACCTCAACCTTACCCATCCTCACAAAGACGATGGGGAGCCCGGTGTCCTGACAGACAGGCACCTCCATCTTCTCTGCCAGTTCAATGTTATCAAGGATTGCCTTGAGGTTGAGGAGGGCTATCTCGTCTTCCTCCTGGAGGTAGGCCTTTTTAAGTGCAAGCGTGACATCGGGGGGTATCCTGATAACAGCCTCCCTGAACAGACGGCACACGGTCTCCTCAACGGTCTCCCTGCTTATCATAGGATCACCATAAAAAATTAGTTTAATATTTCATCAGATTTTTCAGGCGTTTGAGCTCCCCGGCTATTTTATCCCTCTTTGCAGCCATCATATCCTCTGAGCTTTCACTGAGGGCGCCCTTGGGGCATACCATTACGCAGAGGGGCTTCTCCCTGTCGATGCAGAGGTCGCATTTCACTGCAACACCCCTCTCATTCAGGGTTATGGCACCCACGGGGCAGGCGTCCCGGCAGAGGCCGCAACCGATACACCGGTCCTCCAGGATGACCACAGCACCATCCACTTCGACTATGGCATCCTCAGGGCATATGTTGAGGCAGGGGGCCCTTTCAGGTGAGCAGTGCATGCAGAAAACTGGAACACCATCTATAACCCGGATGGCGTTCTTTGGACATATCCTCTCACATTTCATGCACTCATCGCACAGTTCTGGATTTGAAACCAGCTCTCTCATTCTAGTCCTCCTGTTCAAGCTTCTGCCGGGCCTTCCTCTTCGCTGTAAGTATGCTGAGGATATCTGATCCCCTCTGGCCCTTGCTGACACCTGCCATCCGTGATACAAATTTCTTCTGCCTTTCAAGTTTGAGTTTCTCAGTGTCTATGACGCTGAGGGCCCTCTTTGAGCACGCCTTTACACATGCGGGGGTGTCAAGGTCCGGGCACTGGCTGCACTTCTGGGCCTTACGGTCCTCCATGACGACGGCGCCGAAGGGACACACCACCATGCAGAGGCCGCAGCCGATGCACCTCTCAGGGTCCACCTCATCATCAATTGCATCGGTGGGGCAAACAGTTCTGCACGGGGCGTCCTCGCACTGCTGGCAGATTATGGGGTAATAGACGTCGTCAAGTTCCCTTATCATTATGCGGGAGGCACCGTAAAGTTTTTTACAGGCCTCTTCACAGTCCCTGCAGCCATCACAGAGCTCTGGCTGAATAACGATCTTCTGCAATTCCATCCCCCGCTATATCCTGAGTTCCTGGCATACACTGTCAACGTATTCCTGGATTCTGGCCTTCTGTTCCTCTGTGAGGTGTCTGAACCTTTTCTGTGCGTTGAGGTACTCCTCAACGGGTTTCCTCTGCACTGGCCTGTAGGTGACCCTGAAATCACCATCCTCTATCTCATAGAGTATCCAGGACCCGGTTTCAACTGCCAGCCTTCCGAGTTCCACTGTCTTCGCAGGATCAAAACCCCATCCGGTTGTGCATGGCTGGTGAAGGTGTATATAGGCAGGACCATCGGTTTCCTTGGCCTTTCTGACCTTCTCCATGAAGTCCTCAGGATATGATATTGATGCGGTGGCAACGTAGGGCACTCCATGGGCTGCCATTATGAGTGGCATGTTCTTCTTGGGTCTGTCCTCACCGAAGCTCTCCTTCCCATGGGGTGACGTGGTTGTTGAGGCACCGTAGGGTGTTGAGGCACTCCTCTGTATACCGGTGTTCATGTAGGCCTCGTTATCGTAGCAGATGTATATGATGTTGTGGCCCCTCTCCATTGCACCTGATAGTGCCTGTAGTCCGATGTCTGCTGTTCCACCATCACCTGCAAAGGCCACTACGTTAACGTCATCCCTTCCCTTTGCCTTCAGAGCCCTTTCAACGCCTGATGCAACTGCAGCGGCGTTTTCAAATGCAACATGTATCCAGGGTATCCTCCATGCGGTTTCAGGGTAGGGTGTGGTGATAACTTCAAGGCAACCTGTTGATGATACTGCTACGGTGTTCTTTCCAAGAACCTTCAGGGCCAGCCTGACTCCAACTGTAGCACCGCATCCTGCGCATCCACGGTGCCCTGGGGCCAGAAATTCTTCTTCAGGTATTTTCATTCTGATTCCTCCTTGAGACCGATCCAGGTGACGCTCCTTTCAGGGTTTTCCGTCCTTCTAACTATTTCCTCGATGTGTGCGGGTGTTATGTCCCTTCCACCAAGGCCCACAATGAATCCATAAACCTCCCTGTCACCTAGCAGGGCACTTATCTCTGTGTAAAGGGCTCCGCCGACACTGAATGTTATGTTCTTATCGAGGACCGCTACTTTACTGGCGTTCCTAACAGCCCTTTTAATCTCCTCAGCCGGGAATGGCCTGTGCACCCTGACCTTAAGTAGTCCAACGGCCTTTCCATTATCCCGGAGTTCATCGATGACCTCCCTGAGGGTGCTGCAGACTGAACCCATGGCCACCAGGATTATTTCTGCATCTTCACAGCGATATTCCTCAACAAGGCCGTATTCCCGGTCGAACATTTCGCTGAATTCCCTGCATGCCCTTTCAATGATCTTCCTTGAACGCTCCATGGCCTTCTCGACCTCATAGCGGGCCTCCATGTAATAGTCAGGGTCTGTGAAGGTACCCAGTGACATGGGCTCATTAGGGTCAAGCATTACCTGGGGCTGGAATTCAGGGAGGAAGCTGTCAACATCCTCCTGTGAGGGGATGTCCACGGGTTCAACTGTGTGGGTCAGGATGAACCCATCGAGGCACACCATACTGGGCAGCAGAACATCCCTGTCCTCTGATACCCTGTAGGATAGAAGGACAGAATCGAGGGCTTCCTGTCCATTTTCAACGTATATCTGCATCCACCCTGAGTCCCGCTCTGCTATTGAATCCTGCTGGTCATTCCATATGCTGAGGGGTGCTGAGAGGGCGCGGTTTGCATTTGCCATGACGATGGGATTCCTGAGCCCTGCTGCAGCATAGACTATCTCATGCATCAGCGCCAGTCCCTGGGAGGATGTTGCGGTGAAAACCCGGACTCCAGCTCCTGAGGCGCCCACGCATGCGCTCATTGCACTGTGCTCTGATTCAACCCTTATGTATTCTGCTTTGAGTTCGCCATCAGCCACGAATTTTGCAAGGTACTCGGAAATTGAGGTTTGGGGTGTTATGGGGTAAACAGGAATGACCTTTGGTTTTGCAAGCTTTGCTGCTTCTGCAACGGCCTGATTTGCTGATATAACCTTAAGAACCATTTAAGTCTCTCCTACTTTTCTCTCTCCATCTTAATTGCTTTAACGGGACACTCCTCTGCACATATTCCGCATCCCTTACAGTAATCATAGTCTATTTCATGTTCCCTGTTTATACACCCTTCCGGACAGAAAAGTATGCAGTTGTCACAGTCTATACATTTGTCCTTATCAAGAACCGGTTTGAATGTTCTCCAGCTCCCGGTCTTGTTTTTAACGGTGCTTCCAGGCTTTTTAACGGTTGCTCCAAGTGATTCCATCATGTTCACCCTGAGTTTTTCATCTCTTCGTAGGCCATCCTTGCAGCCTCGGCATTCTTCTCCCCTATCTTTCCAGGGAATGTTTCCTTAATGATCTTTATGAGTGAATCGATGCTTACAAGGCCGGTTACGCCTGCAAAGGCACCCAGCATAACAGTGTTAACAATCGGCCTTCCAAGGGTCTCCAGCGCTATTCCTGTGGCGTCGATGGTGTGAACCTTAACGTCCCCTCCCTGGAAGTCCCCTGACTTGTTTAACACAACAACACCATCATCCTTTAAACCTGAGAATACATCAACAACGTCAACCAGACCCTCATCGAGAACAACAACATAATCCGGATTATAAACCTGATACCTTCTCCTGACTGGCGAGTCATCAATTCTTGTGAAAGCCATAACTGGAGCTCCTCTTCGCTCAACACCGAAGAATGGGAATGCCTGTGAATATTTACCGTCTTCAAATGCGGCTTTAGCTAGAATCTCTGCCGCTGTAACAGCGCCCTGCCCACCGCGTCCATGAAAGCGAATTTCGATCATAGTTTACCTCCATTTCTCATTGTTAATCATTATAAATTTTTAATATATATACATGTTGGTCAACTAAAATTAATGGGGGTAACGAAATGAAAGTCCTCATAATCACAGGAAAACTTGCATCAGAGACTGTAAGGGAAGCATCATCCACTTCCGAGCATGAAGTTCATGTTCACGTTGCTGACACTCCCATAGCAGCCTTTTTAACACCTCGAAGGATAATATCTGAGATCCGAAAGATTAACTTTTCGGATGAGGGGGAACCTGACATCCTAATCGTGCCGGGACTCATACCCAAGGATGTGGGGATTATCGGGGAGAGGACAGGCATACCCGCATACAAGGGACCAACAGATGCAGCCGACCTTCCCATAGTTCTGGACCTCCTGGGGGAACTTGAACTCTCAACAGAAAAACCCGCCGACAAACTGATAGAGGAGGAACAGAGGAAGAGGGCCCTGCAGTTCATAGAGGACTTTGAGAACGATCAAAGAAGGATAAGCACACTCCTTGAGAGGGATGAAAACATACTCGTCGGGGGCTTACCGACCGGAAGGGACTTCCCCATGAGGGTCCTCGCCGAGGTGGCCAATGCACCCCTCCTGCTGGAGCAGGGCAGGCTCAGGGAACGCATCGATTACTTCATAAGAAGCGGTGCAGACATGATAGACCTTGGAATGCTTGCCGGTGAGGACAACTCTCACCTCATACCGGAGATAATAAGGACAGCACGATCCGCAGCAGGGAAGGTGCCGGTAAGCGTGGATAGTCTGAACCCGCCTGAGATTGAGGCTGCAGTGGAGTGCGGTGCAGACATGATACTGAGCCTCGACCTGGGAAACTACAGGGAGGTTCTGCCGCTCCTCAGGAAACATGGGGTGCCTGCGGTGATCCTGCCAACAGATTACAGTCAGGGATGGGTCCCGGAGACAGTTGAGGAGAGGGTTGAAGCCCTGGAGGAGCTTAAAAGGAAGTGCCGCGGCATAGATGTCATAGCTGACCCTGTACTGGACCCTGTAAACAGCAGGAGCATAGTTGACTCGGTTATGGCCTGCAGGATGTACGCAGAGAGAAACCCGGACCCCATATTCTTTGGTGTGGGTAACGTGACGGAGCTCCTGGACACCGACTCCACCGGCGTAAACGCCCTCCTGGCAGGTTTCGGGATGGAACTTGGTGTCAGCATACTGTTCACGCCCGAGGAGAGTGGGAAGGCCCGTGGAAGTGTTTATGAATTAGCGGTGGCATCACAGATGATGTTCCTTGCCAGACACCGTGGCTCGGTTCCAAAGGACCTCGGTATCAACCTGGTGCTGTTCAAGGACAAGAGGAGGTCAGGAGGGGTTGTAGAGAAGGTTGATGTCCCGGTCATTGAGGCAGAGGGAGGAATGAAGTTCGTTAGGGACAAAATGGGAAGCTTCAAGATTATGGTGGAGGATGGGCAAATAAAGGCAGTACTCTACCAGGGAATGGAGCCCAGAACTGCCCTGACATCAGACAGCGCCAAAAAATTATATGAGGAGATCATAAATAGAAACCTTGTAAGCAGACTTGAACATGCAGCCTACCTCGGGGCCGAACTTCAGAAGGCAGAGATAGCCCTCAGGACAGGCAAAGATTATGTCCAGGATTTTGAACTATTTGAGAGGTCATTCCCGCTTTGAGGGGATTTAGGAGACAGAGTTGGTGAAAGGGCCCTAATACATACTTTGAGGGGATTCAGGAGAAGTTTGTGTTGAAGGGACCCTCATACAACTTCATTAACAATTTACAGGAGATTTACCATGCAGTGCACCAGATGCGGATCAGAGGGTGTCATAATAAACAGGAAATACTCAGGACAGCTACTCTGCAGCGACTGCTTCATAGAGACAACAAGAAAAAAGGTAATGAGGGATATAAGGAAATATAAGCTGATAGAACGTGGAGACAGGGTACTTGTCGGTTTATCCGGTGGAAAGGACAGCGTGATGGTCATTGACATCCTTGATGAACTCAGGGAAAGAAACATAATAGAACTTGAGGCGGTCACCATCGATGAGGGTATAGGCGGGTACCGTGAGGATGGAGTAAGGATCGCCAGGAAAATATGTGCCGACAGAGGCATACCCCACAGGGTTGTCAGTCTGAAGGACTATGCAGGAATAACACTGGATGAGATAATGAAAAACCCCTCACGGAGCGCATGCACCTACTGCGGAGTGTTCAGACGCTGGATACTTAACAGGGAGGCCAGGAAGAGCAAGGCAACGAAGATAGCAACCGGCCACAACCTCGACGATGAGACCCAGGCAATAGTCATGAATTACCTTGAGGGAAATCTCGAGAACCTCACACGGATAGGCCCCATGACATCATCTGCAGGGGGAAGGTTCATACCAAAAATCAAGCCCCTGAGGGAGATACCCGAGAAGGAGGTGGCCCTCTATGTACTTGCAAGGGGCCTGGACGTTCACCTTGCAGGGTGTCCCTATGCATCAGGTTCATTCAGGAGGGAGATAGGTGACTTCCTCAAGCAGATATCAGTGAAACGCCCAACCATAATGTACTCAACACTCAGGGGATTCGACAGGATAAAGGAGATCCTCAGAAGGGATTTATCGGAATCAGGGAGATCAGGTATCTGTGTCAAATGCGGTGAACCTGCATCAGGAAAACTCTGCAAGGCATGCACATTTATAGAGGAATTAACGAAAAGATGATGAAACCCCAGTATACATGGTGATAGGGATGAAGTTTACAGTAATCACAGATGACGGGAAGAAAATACTTGAATCAGGGGCTCCACGAAGGATAAAGGATGTTCTGGGGGAGCTTGAAATTCCCATTGAAACGGTTGTCGTGAAAAAGAACGGCGAAATAGTCATAGAGGAAGAGGAGATCTTCGATGGCGATATCATCGAGGTCATAAGGGTTATCTACGGCGGTTAAAGGTGGGTGGATGAAGGTATACTATGAATGCGCACCGTGTTTCCTGAGACAGGCCAGGGAGGCCCTCGACCTTGCAACCGATGATGAGGAACTCAAACTGAGGGTCATGGAAAATATACTCGAACTCCTCAGTGAGAGGTTCAGGAGGGGACAGGTATCAAATGAACTCGGGACCAGGATGCACAGACTCATAAAGGATATGACAGGATCAGAGGACCCCTATCTTGATGAGAAGAGGAGATGCAATGAAATCGCATTGAGGTTCCTCCCAACTGTAAGGGACTACCTTGAAGGTCACAGCGACCTTGAGAGTCATGTGAAGGTGGCAATAACAGGTAACATAATAGACTTCGGGGCACTGGGCCTTGACTTCGATCATGACAGGGGTATCCAGGAGTCCCTCAGGGCACCCCTCACCATAAACCATGTCCCACTACTTGAAGATAGACTCAGGGAGGCCTCTGAGGTCCTTTACCTCCTTGACAACACAGGTGAGATCCTCTTCGACAGGCCGCTCATTGAAAAACTGGTCGAATATGATGTAAGCGTGAAGGTCGCTGTTAAGGGCGAACCCATCCTTAATGATGCATGCATGGAGGACGCCCTCGAAGCAGGCCTTGATGAAGTTGCTGAAATCGTAACTACAGGTACAGACTCTGTGGGCATCGTATACAGTGACCTCTCAGATGAATTCCGGTACATGCTGGATGGAACCGAACTCGTAATAGCCAAGGGTATGGGTAACTATGAGGGCCTAACAGAGATCTCTGATGGTTCCAGGGACATATTCTGTCTTCTAAATGCGAAATGCTCTGCAATCGCAAGGGACCTGGGTGTTGCGAGGGGTGACAATGTTGCTGTTAAGATCTGATTTAGAGGTCATCATGAACTGCAGGAAGGGAGCATGGTAAATTGGATGAAGCAAGGAAGTGGGCCCTATTCGGACTTCTCGCAGGACTCTCAATTGTACTCATAATCTATGCAGTCCAGCCCAGAGTGCCTCAGAGCTTCACGACGGATGAAAAGGACCTTAAATGGTATACTGAACATGATGAGGCCATAAAGGAGGCTTCGAGGACAGGTAAAAATGTTTTCATGGTATTTTCTGCTTCATGGTGTCCGGCATGTCAGAAACTGGAATCTGAGACACTCCAGAACACTGAGGTTCAGAGGAGGCTGGCAGAGGATTTCATCGCAGTCAAAGTTGATGTTGACACCAGTCCAGCGCTGTCCTCGAGGTACAGAATTTACGGGGTCCCGACGGTAATAATACTGGATCCCTCTGGAAATGAGATAGGAAGAAGGGAGGGCTACATGAGCCCCGATGAACTCATATCCTATCTGGGGTAGGATCATGCAGGACCATATCATTTCATTCACGGCTGGAATACTATCAGTCCTGTCACCATGCATTCTACCCGTCATACCTGTCCTCTTCTCAGAATCTCTCATCGGTAGCAGGAAAGAGAGGTTCCTTTTTCTTTCTGGTTTCTCATCCCTCTTTCTCTTCATAATAATCCTCACAGCCATATTCACAGCCTCAGTTAATTACTATCTCCTCTACCTGAGGATCCCGGCTTCAATCATGCTGATCATCATGGGGCTTCTTGTTCTATCAGAGAAACCCTTAATATCCATCAGGACTCCCCCAGCAGAAAACCATGTTCTCATGGGCTTACTGACGGCCATCGCCTGGACTCCCTGCTACAGCCCCTACCTCATAGGTGTGATTGCATACTCAGCATATACAGGGATTCCCGGGGCCCTTGTTAACATGGCACTTTACACCCTGGGACTTACCATAGCCCTCATAGCACTGACCCTTCTGGCCGAACCAGTATTAAGGAGACTCCTGGGAGGCTCCAGAGATATTAGGAGGGCTTCAGGGGCACTTATAGTAGTTGCAGGTATTTATATGCTTTATCAGCTTATTCCATTACCATGAAAGGGGTGATTCTTTGAGAGTTGGATTTATCGGCTTTGGTGAAGTCGCACAGACCCTTGCTTCACGTTTAAGGAGCAGGGGAGTGGAGGTTGTCACATCACTGGAGGGAAGAAGCCCATCAACCATTGAGAGGGCCAGGACCGTGGGGGTGACTGAAACATCAGAGGAGGATGTTTATTCATGCCCGGTTGTCATATCCGCAGTAACACCCGGTGTTGCACTGGATGCCGCAAGGAGGGCAGGCAGACATGTCAGGGGGATATACGTGGATATTAACAACATATCACCTGAGACGGTGCGCATGGCATCGTCCCTCATTGAAAAGGGAGGATTTGTGGATGCAGCCATAATGGGCAGTGTGAGGCGAAAGGGCGCCGATGTACGTATCATAGCCTCTGGAAGGGATGCAGAGGAATTCATGAAGCTCAACAGATATGGATTGAACATTGAGGTGAGGGGACGGGAACCCGGGGATGCATCGGCGATTAAAATGTTGAGGAGCAGCTACACAAAGGGTGTTTCGGCGCTTCTCTGGGAAACACTAACTGCAGCCCACAGGCTGGGCCTTGAGGAGGACGTACTTGAGATGCTTGAATACACTGAGGGCAATGATTTCAGGGAATCAGCGATTTCAAGGCTTAAAAGTTCATGCATCCATGCCAGAAGAAGATATGAGGAGATGAAGGAGGTCCAGGATATGCTGGGGGAGGTCATTGACCCCGTAATGCCCACCTGTATAATGAGGATATTTGAGAAACTGAAGGATGTTGAGGTGTCTGCAGATGCCGATTACAGGGATGTGCTTGATGAGGCCCTCGACGCATTCCTGTGAGTTAGATGCAGTTATAAGTGTGAAAATAGATACTATTCTAGGGTGAGGAAATGAGTTCAGACCTTGAGAGGGAGTGTGCTGAAAACCTCATGGGACTTGTGGGTAAAAGGATCATCGACATTGACTTCAGTTCATATGATGATGAATGCTGGAGGATCCACATCAGGACCGAGTCTGAGATGATAGTCATGACCTTCTGCCGTGACTGGAAATGTCCGGTGGTGGAGCGGAGGGATAGGGTAAAATAGACATTTATTATGGCTCTCGCCCTGTTTTTCTCTGGTTATTGATTGTTATAAGGACTCTGAATCCATCCCTTCTCCTTTTAACCTTTGCACTGAAGGGTATTATGTGGGAGTCTATTATGAGTCTGAGATAGGTTGCCATCTGGGCTGGCAGGTGCATGGGGCTTTTTATCTTTGCACCATTCCTTATCTGACAGGAGAGTACACCCCTCCGGTCAACATATATCTTGGCATCCATACCATCCTTGACCAGTTTAACCTCATCCCTTCGCAGGTTCAGACCAGCCTCCACCTTTGATGGAGGATTCACTCTGTGTTTGCCACTCTGGAACATTTCATTGGCCCTCTTTGAGCTGATACCCTCAGCAACCCTCTCTGATACGAACCAGGCCCTCCTTATAACATTTATCACACTCTGATCCGGAGGAATCCACCCCCTCTCAGTGTAGTGCTCGATCAGGTCCCGCACCTCGGACCTCCTGACGTTCATCTCAATGGAACTCATGGCAAGCCTTGTGAGGACAGGTCCATACCCGGCCTTTCTGAAGGCAGCCCATATCTGATTCTCCCTGTAAAATCTCCTGTTTTTAACTATGGAATTCACAGCATCAGCGTTTAGATATGCTATTTCCATGAGATCGGCCTGTGACAGGTTGTTCATCCTTTCCTTTATGATTTCAAGGTTTCTGCGGCCTGGAACCGTGCCCCTCTCTATTTCCCTTTCAAGTATGCTGATGGTTGTATCGGGCAGTACCCTCGCAACATCGGGTGGGATCTGAAGGTTGTTCTCAATTATCCTCTGCCTTATCTCCCTACCGGAAATCTTTGAACCATCGACAGTGAGCTCTGGAATTATATGGAACCTCATTTTACGGCCGTACTTACCATAGAGGAATTCATTGACAGCAAACCATCTTATAACGTTCCTGTTTGGCAGTTCACGGGGTATCCCACTGAAAATTCCCCTGGATGCAAACTCCCTTGCCTTTCTGATTATGAGGTCTGTTGAGACGTTGGCTGCGTCGACATAGTCAACAACACCATCCTCTATCATCATGGCTATCCTTATGGGGACCGTGTAGGCCAGGGTGAGGCGATGGTGCAGACCCTCAACTGGAACAACCCTGTCTGCTCCGGCCTTCAGGGCCATCTCCTTACGGGCCTCATAGGGGACGAAGAAGGGCGCGTGATTTGCGCTGAAGTCCTTGTTAAGGTATATAACAACTTCATCTCCTGTTTCATCAGCTATTTCACGTCCCTTCTCTATGAGCCTGGCGTGTCCAAGGTGTACAGGGTCAAAATCAGCGCTTATACCTATCATGTGAATCAGTCTTTGTCCTGATTGTGCCGTCACTAGCTGTAATCTTCGTACCTTATATCAGTTGATCCCGTGAGTTCTGAGAATTTTAACTCTGCACTCCACCGCTCCCTGCACTCACATTCATAGGGAGGAACCATTTCCTGCTCAAGGTTTGATTTTATTATGAGCTTCTTGAGGTCCCGGTTACACTTCCTGCAGTTGTAGGGGCCCCTTGACGTCCCGAAACCTGAGGTGTCCATTATTGACGGTATTGACACGGTCTCTCTGGTTCTGTTAATTATCTCAACAAGGCTCCATATCCATGGCGGCCTGTAGGATCCCC